>JBJMNM010000524.1:0-11451 GCA_045804305.1 Gemmatimonadaceae bacterium
CAGATCAAGGTGGTGCTGATTCGCGAGACGCGGGCGGTGGACTTTGCCCGCTGACGTGATGGCCGGCGCACAGCGCAATGCGCCCGCAAGTGCGGGCGCGAATATCATAGACGGCACGGGGCTCGCGAAGAAGATTCGCGCCGAGGTGGCAGCCGACGTCGCCGCGCTCAGGGCGCGCGGCGTGACACCGGGCCTCAGCGTGGTGCTCGTCGGCGACGATCCGGCGAGCGCGGTGTACGTGGGCGCCAAGGAGAAGGCCTCGCGCGAGGCAGGGATGGCCGGCGAGACGATCCGTCTCCGCGCGACCACGTCGCAGGCGGAGCTCCTCGCGCTCGTGGAGCAGCTCAATCAGGACCAGCGCGTCCACGGGATCCTGGTCCAGATGCCACTGCCAAAGCAGATCGACCCGGACACCGTCATTCGCCGCATCAGCCCGGACAAGGACGTCGACGGCTTCCATCCGGTGAACGTGGGCAAGCTCCTGATCGGCGAGACCGACGGCTTCGCGCCGTGCACCCCCGCCGGCGTGCAGCGCATGCTCATGGAGTACGGCGTGGAGACGCGCGGCGCGAACGTGGTCGTGATCGGCCGCAGCACGATCGTTGGCAAGCCGATGGCGGCGCTGCTGATGCAGAGCGGGCCGGGCGCCGATGCGACGGTCACCATCTGTCACAGCCGCACGCGCGACCTCGCGTCGCACACGCGGGCCGCGGACATCCTCATCGTCGCCGCGGGCCGCCCGCGCATGGTGACCGCCGACATGGTGAAGCCGGGCGCCGTGGTCATCGACGTCGGCATGAACCGGATCGCCGACCCCACGACGAAGAGCGGCACGCGTCTCGTGGGCGATGTGGACTTCGAGGCGGTGCGCCTGGTGGCATCCCTGATCACGCCGGTGCCGGGCGGCGTGGGTCCGATGACCATCGCCATGCTGCTTCGCAACACGGTGCGCGCCGCGCAACGGACGCTCTCGGCGTGACGCGCCGCCGCACCTCCTCGCCGCGCGGCGAGATCCAGGCCGCGCCGCCGTCGCTCTTCGACGTCGAGCCGGTCGAGGCGCCGTCGCTCTACGACGAGGTGGGCGACGCCTTTCCGGGCGCCAGCCCCGCATCGGCCATCGCCGTGTCCACGCTCACGCAGACGGTGAAGGACGTCGTGGAGGGCGCGTTCATTCCGCTGTGGGTGCGCGGTGAGATCAGCGACTTCAAGGCGCACCGCAACGGACACTGGTACTTCTGCCTGCGCGATCAGTTCTCGCAGCTCCGCTGCGTGGTGTGGTCGCGCGACCAGCTCCGGATCCCCGCCGCTCCCGACGACGGCATGCAGGTGACGGCCTTCGGGCAGGTCGGCGTGTATGCGGCGCGCGGCGACATGCAGTTCACGATCAGTCGCCTGGAAGCCGAAGGCGACGGATTGTGGCGGAAGGCGATGGAGCGGACGCGACTTCGGCTCGAGCGCGATGGGCTCCTCGCGCCAGAACGAAAGCGCGCCCTGCCGCGCTTTCCACGATGCATCGCCGTCGTCACGAGCAGCAGCGGCGCGGCCCTTCACGACATCGTGGCCGTGGTTCGCCGCCGCGCGCCCGGCGTACAAGTGGTGGTCGTGCACGCGGCGGTGCAGGGGGAAGGCGCGCCGCGGGAGCTGTGCGCCGCGCTCGATCGCGTGGCCCGCTGGGGCCGCGCGGAGCTCGTGATCGTCGGTCGCGGCGGCGGGTCGCGCGAAGACCTGTGGGCGTTCAACGACGAGCGAGTCGCGCGCGCGGTCGCCGCCTGTCCGGTGCCGACGATCTCCGCGGTCGGGCACGAAGTGGATCTGACGCTCTGCGATCTCGTGGCCGACCAGCGCGCGCCTACGCCGTCCGCCGCCGCCGAGGCAGCCGTGCCGTCGCAGCACGAGATCGCGCGGGAGCTCGCGGCGCAGCGTCGCCATCTCGTCTCCGCGATCGAGACATGCCTGTCCGAGCCGAGACATCGTGCCGCGACGTCCGCGCGCGCACTCTCGATCTCCATGACGGACCACCTGGCCTCGCGGCGCACCGCGTTCGGCGCGCTCGCCGGCCGCCTGCACGCCCTCAGTCCTCTCGCCACGCTCGATCGTGGCTACGCCGTGGCGCGTGACGCCGGGGGCCGCACGCTCGCTTCCGCCACCGAGTTCCGTCCGGGAAACGCCTTCACCCTTCGACTCCGCGATGGCGAGGTCGACGCGGAAGCGCGCGCGGTCCGCCGAATCGATGGAGCGACCGCGTGACGATCGAGCGCAAGCTGGCGCGCCTGGAGGCGATCGTCGCCCAGCTCGAGGGAGAGCCGTTGGAGCTCGCGACCGCCCTCGCGCTGTTCGAGGAAGGCGTGGCCTGCCTGCGCGACGCGGCCGGCACGCTCTCCGAGGCCGAGACGCGTGTGCAGAAGCTCACCGAGCTGGCGAATGGGGCGTTCGGCGTGGAAGCGCTCGACGACGACGATGACGACTGACGCGATCGTGGACTTCGCCGCGGCGCGCGTCTCCATCGGCGACGCGCTGGCCGGCGTGTGCGAGCGCTATCTCGGCGGCATCCCGTCGCCCGTGAGCGACGCGATTCGCTACAGCCTGCTCGGCGAAGGCAAGCGCATGCGCGGGATTCTGTTTCTCAGCGCGTTCGAGGCGGCCGGGGGGCGCGGTGACGGCGCCGATCTCGCCGCGGCGATCGAGGTCGTGCACGCCTACTCGCTCGTGCACGACGACCTGCCCTGCATGGACGACGACGACGTCCGCCGCGGCCGCCCCACCGTGCACAAGGTGTACGGCGTCGCGGCTGCGACGGCCGCCGGGCTCGCGATGGTGCCGCTCGCCGCCCGCTGCGCCGCGGATGCGGCCCGCGAGCTCGGACTCGGCGAACGAGAGGCGGGTGCGATCGTGGCGGAGCTGATGCGCGCGTCCGGCGCGGGGGGCATGATCGGTGGTCAGCTCCTCGACCTGGAAGGTGAGGCGCGCCCCCTGGCGCTCGCGGACCTCGAGCGGATCCATCGTGCCAAGACCGGGGCGCTCATCACGGCCGCGGCCACGCTGGGCGGACGAGCGTCCTCGGCACCGGCCGCGCGTCTGGAGGCGCTGGCCACCTATGGCGCGGCCGTGGGACTGGCCTTCCAGATCGCCGACGACGTCCTCGACGTGACCGCGACCACCGACCAACTTGGCAAGACCGCGGGGCGGGATCTGGCCCTTCAGAAGAGCACCTATCCGGCGTTGCTCGGGATCGAAGGCGCCCAGGCACGAGCCGCGGCGCTGATCGACGACGGCTGCCGGGCGCTCGAGCGCGTGGGCCTGCTGACCCCGACCCTGGAGCGGATTGCGCGCTTCACCGTCGAGCGCACCTCTTAGATTTGTGCATACCATGTCCCTCCTCGACCGCATCGATTCTCCCGCCGATCTGCGCTCCTTCACGCGCGACGAGCTGCGCACGCTCGCCGACGACGTTCGGGCGCGAATGGTGGACGTCTGCTCCCGCACCGGAGGCCACATCGGCGCCGGTCTCGGAGTGGTGGAGCTCACCATCGCGCTCCATCACGTCTTCCAGACCCCGAAGGACCAATTGGTCTGGGATGTGGGCCATCAGGGCTATCCGCACAAGCTCCTCACGGGCCGCAACACGCGGATGGAGACGCTGCGTCAGGAGAACGGGATCTCCGGCTTCCTCAAGCGGTCCGAGAGTCCGTACGACACCTTCGGCGCCGGCCATGCCGCGACGGCCATCTCCGCGGCGCTGGGCATGGCGGCGGCGCGCGACATCAACGGCGAGCAGCTCAAGGTCGTCGCGATTCTCGGCGACGGCGCGCTGACGTCCGGCCTGGCGTATGAGGGGCTCAACAACGCGGGGCACTCGGATCGCGACATCGTGGTCGTGCTCAACGACAACGAGATGTCCATCGCCCCGAACGTGGGCGCGATGCACAAGTACCTCACGTCGATCCAGCGGAATCCGCTCTACAACCGCCTCCGCGCCAAGGTGGGCGAGCTGGTGGACGCCGTGCCCGGTCCGGTCGGCACGATCGTGCGCCGCTGGGAAGAGAGCGTCAAGAACTTCCTCACGCCGGGTGTGCTGTTCGAGGAGCTCGGCTTCCGGTATTTCGGCCCCATCGACGGACACGACATCGACCAGCTCGTGGACACCCTTGCCGCCGTGCGCGAGATGGGTGGGCCGCGCCTGGTGCACGTCATCACGCAGAAGGGCAAGGGATTTCCCGCCGGCGAGCACGCCGCCGGCGAGAAGTGGCACGCGCTGCCGGCCGGACACGACCCCGCCACCGGCAAGCAGATCAAGTCTTCCTCGGGCAACCCGGCGTACACCGCGGTGTTCGGCACGGGGCTCGCCGAGCTGGGCACCGAGAATCAGAAGGTGGTCACGATCACCGCGGCCATGCCGAGCGGCACGGGCACCGCGGCATTCGCCAGGGCGCATCCGTCGCGGTTCTTCGACGTCGGGATCGCCGAAGGGCATGCGGTCACCTTTGCGGCTGGCCTGGCGACGCGCGGCCTGCGCCCGGTGTGCGCGATCTACTCGACCTTCCTCCAGCGCGGGTACGACAACATCATCCACGACTGCGCGATCCAGTCGCTGCCGGTGGTGTTCGCGATGGACCGCGCGGGGCTCGTGGGCGAGGACGGCGAGACGCACATGGGACTCTATGACATCGCGTACATGCTGGCCGTGCCGAACATGACGGTCACCGCGCCCAAGGACGGCGCGGAGATGCTCGCGTTGCTGCGCGCCGGCGTGGAGCACGACGGCGGCCCCTTCTCGCTGCGATATCCGCGCGACGTGGTGCCCGCGGCGGTGCCCGAGATGTCGCAGATCGCACCCACTCCCCACGCGACGTGGGAAGTGCTGCGTCGCGGGAGCGACCCGTCGACAGGCTCAGGGCAGGGCGTCGCCATCCTCGCCGTGGGTACGATGGTGCAGACGTCGCTCGCCGCGGCCGATTCCCTCGCCGCCGAGGGTCTGGACGTGACGGTCGTGAACTGCCGCTACCTCAAGCCGTACGACCAGGTCACCCTCGCCGCGATCCTCGCCGATCATCGGCAGATTCTCGTCGTCGAGGAGGGTACGGTGGTGAACGGGTTCGGCGCCTTCATGACGAGCGTGATCGCGCGGCAGGACGCCGCGGTGCGCGTGCACACGCACGGAGTGCCCGACCGGATCATCTACGCCGCTCCGCGCGGCAAGCAGCTGGCCGCTCTCGGCCTCGACGCCGCCGGCATCGCCGAGCGGGTGCGCGCGCTGCACGAGACCGAGGCGCTCACCGGGTGATCCGCCTCGGCGTCGTGGGGCATCGTGGTTACGAGGGGCTTCCCGACGTCCTGGCGACGCTGCGACGGCACGCGCCGGCGCTCGGGCTCGAGCTGTCATTCGAGGACACCCTGCGCGACATGGCGGGCGCGGACGCGCCACCGATCGTTCCCGGCGCGGTGGACGGCATGCTCACGCTCGGCGGCGACGGCACGCTGCTGCGCGCGGCGCGGATCGTCGAGGAGCATCCGGTACCGATCGTCGGGATCAACCTCGGAAGGCTGGGCTTCCTTACCTGCTGCCCGGCGAACCAACTGCAGGAAGCGCTGGAGCGTTTCGCGCGCGGCGAGTACGTGGTGGAGCCGCGCATGACGCTCGACGCGCGGGTGCTCGATCCCCTCGGTGTGGATCGCGCGCATTTCCGCGCCCTCAACGACGTCGTGCTGCACAAGGGCGGCTTCGCGCGGGTCGTGACCATGCGCATCCAGGCGAACGGCGAGACGATCGCCACCTACGGCGCCGACGGCGTGGTGCTGGCAACCCCGACGGGCTCCACCGCGTACAACCTGTCGGCCGGCGGGCCGGTGGTGTTTCCCACGCTCGAGACGATCATTCTCACCCCCGTGAGCGCCCATACGCTCGCCATCCGGCCGCTCGTGCTCCCGCCCACCTCGGAGATCACCGTGCAGGCGGAGGATGGTCCGGAGGAGCTTCTGGTAACGGTGGATGGGCAGGTTGGCGCCACCTTCGCCGCCGGGGAGACGCTGGTCGTGCGCCGATCGGCGTGTCCGGTGCCGATCGTTCGCTTCGCCGAAGGAAGCTTCTTCGCGACCATGCGTGAGAAGCTGCACTGGGGAGGACTGCTGGAGAGGGGCGAACAGGCACGATGCTGACCGAGCTGCGCATTCGGAACTTCGCGATCATCGAGTCGCTCACCCTCCCGCTCGCGCGTGGGTTCAACGTGCTGTCGGGAGAGACGGGCGCCGGCAAGTCCATCATCGTGGGCGCGCTCGGGCTGCTGCTCGGCGAGCGCGCGAGCGCCGATCTCATTCGCACCGGGGCCGACCGCGCCACCGTGGAGGGTGTGTTCGACGTGTCGGACCGTCCCGAGATCGCCGCGCTGCTCGATGAGCGCGGGATCGATGCGGAGGAGCCGCTCGTCGTCCTCAAGCGCGAGATCGCGGCGGGGCGTGCACGGGCGTGGGTCAACGGCACCACGGTGAGCGCCGGCATGCTCGCCGAGGTCGGCCGGCTCCTGGTCAACCTGCACGGCCAGCACGAGGCGCAGACGCTGCTCGACGCCGATTCGCAGCGCCGCATCCTCGACGCCTTTGCCGGCGCGACGGAGCAGGCGGCGCTGGTGAGCGCGGCGTATGACGACCTCGCGGCGGCGCGCCGCGAGATCGCCGATCTCCGGCGTCGTCGCGCCGATGCGGAGAAGCGCGCCGATTATCTGCGGCACGTCGTCCAGGAGATCGAAGGCGCGAAGCTGGTGGAAGGGGAAGACGTGAAGCTCGAGGACGAGGCGCGGCGGCTGGAGAACGCCGAAGAGCTGCGCGAGCTCGCCACGGGCATCTCCGGCGCCATCGAGGGCGACGAGGACACGGTGCTCGAGCGGCTTGGCACGGTCGAGCGGCTGCTGTCGAGCATCCAGCGCATCGATCCAACGTTGCAGCGTTTGCAGGAGCTATACGACACCGCCTACTACAACCTCGAGGCGCTCGCGCGGGAGCTGGGCGACTACGAGTCGTCGGTGGAGCTGGATCCGGTACGCCTCGAGGAGGTCCGCCGCCGGCGCGACCTGCTCTTCAAGCTCACCAAGAAATACGGCGCCACGCTCGCCGAGGTGATCGACGCCGGCCGCACGGCCCGGGGCGAGCTGGATCTCGTGGACTCCGCGGAGCTCGACCTGCGGGGGCTCGAGGCGCGCGAGCGTACCGCGCAGCAGGCACTCGTGGAGCGCGCGGCCGCGCTCACGGCGACGCGGTCGGCCGCGGCCAAGCGACTTGGCCGCTCGGTGGACGAGGTGCTACCGGACCTGGGCATGCCGGATGGCCGCTTTCATGCCGCCCTCGTTCCGTTGCGTGACATCGGCCCCGAGGGGGCGGAATCGGTGGAGTTCCGCGTGTCGCTCAACGTGGGCCACGAGGAGCGGGCGCTCGCGCGCGTGGCGTCCGGCGGCGAGCTGTCGCGCGTCATGCTCGCGCTCAAGACCATCCTGGCCCGACTGGATCGCGTGCCGACTCTGATCTTCGACGAGGTGGACGCGGGGATCGGTGGACGGGTCGGCCTGCAGGTGGGCGAGACGATGCGGCGCGTAGCCAGCTATCACCAGGTGTTCGCCATCACGCACCTGCCGCAGATCGCGGCGCGCGGACACCATCACATCCAGGTGAGCAAAGGCGCGCGCGGCGGCGTCACCACCGCGGACGTCACGGTGCTCGAGGGCGACCTTCGGGTTGCGGAGATCGCGCGCATGCTCGGCGGCGATCCGGAGAGCGACGTCAGCCGCGCGCACGCGCGCGAGCTCCTCGAGAGCGCCGCCGCCCTGCCGGCGGAGCCGGAGCCGGCCGGCGCGGGGCGCGGCGGAAAGCGCTCTGGTCGGCGTAGCTGACGTCAGCGCCCAAGGAGTCGGTAGTACAGCCGCACCTGAATCTGGTCGCGCGAGATGCGCTCCAGCCCCGGATCGCCCGTGATCGTCGTCAGGTGCGTGAACGAGACCTCGACGGGATACCGCGCCTGTCGGCGGAAGAAGGCGTCGACCGTGGAATAGCGGAAGCCGATGCCGAGCCGCTGCGCCGTCGTGGTCGTGCCGCTTTCCGTCACGACGGCTGGTAGAACGCAGCCGACACATGGGTCGATCAGGCTCACGTCGGGGGTGTCCCACGTCGTCGGACCGACCCGTTCGATGCCGTAATGTCCCTCGATCGAGAACGCTTGATCGACGAGCACCCGCGGGGTGAGGTCGAGTCCCATCACGGTTCCGGCGGTGCGCGACCGGGTGCCGAACAGTGGATACGGCCAGGGCGCCGCCGGGTCGCCGAAGAGCGGGGCTCCCTGCTTGCGCCCGAACGACTTCAGGTAGCGCGCGCCGACGGTGGATCCGAAGTGGCCCATGATGAGATCCATCACGGAATGCAGCTCGACGCCGGAGCCGTCGCCGGTCCGGATATCCGTGAGGTTGCGCGTCGTGTCGGGACGACTCGTGTTGAATCGCCACGCACCGCCGACGGCGAGTCGTGTCTGAAGGCCGCGCACCGGAAGGCTGTCGCGCTGGAAGCGATCGAACAGCAGGTACTGCGCGCTGATCGAGATGTCGCCGATGCCGAGGCGGTCGGTCGTATAGACGGAATCCAGTCCGCCGCCGAGTGGACTCTGGAGCAGCCCCGGCGTTCCCGCGGCGTCGTTGCCCTGGAGATCGATGTAGGTGAATCGGTACGGCGCCGTATAGACGCTGGTCGTCGCGCCATAGCCGGCGCCGAGCAGTTGCACGAGCTGCTGGTTGAGCAGAATGCGGCGCGCCTCGATGGAATCGGCGAGGGCGGTGTTGCCGAGCGGCGCCACGATCGCGTGCGCCGCGTCCGCGCCGAGCGCACGGGCCGCGGCGGCAAAGCTCTGAGCCTGCGCGCGCGCCGCCGCCGCGGCCGCGGCGTTTGCGTTCACGCCGCCGCAGTCGGCACCGGCCGGATTCTGCTGGCATCGCGTGATGCGCGCACCCAGACTGTCCGCGGCGCGCTGATACGCCGTGGCGAACGCCAGGTTGGTGTTGGCGGCGGTACTGCGTGCGCCCACGGGCACATAGGCAACCGTGCCTCGATACGCGGCGCTCGTGTCCTCGTTCACATGCGCCCGCGCCACGCGGCGCGTCTGAACGATTGGCACGACGATACCGAGCGTGAGGCGCGAGGTCAGTCCGTACTCCAGCGAGATCGGTGTGGTGACGATGCGCGCGTTGCTGCCCACGTCGAGGCGGCCGAGCGAGAGGCGAACGCTCGGGTTCGCGGTCAGCGTCTGGAGGCCCGCCCACGCCGGGGCCAGCAGCGGGAGCTGCGTTGGTCCCAGCGCATCGGCGGAGAAGTCGGTGCCGAGCGGCACGAGGCCGTTCGGGGTGAATCGATCGTCGGCGCGCGTCCACGCCGTGACGACGCGAAAGCGCAGCATCCCCTCGGGCACGGGCGCCGCGTCCTCGGTGTGCGAGAGCGTTGCCTGCGCGTGCGCGGGAACGGCGAAGAGGGCCAGCACGAGCAGAGCGGCGGTGGCGAGCAAAGGCATGGGCCGGAAGGTTATCATTGGGACACACGACCATCAACTTCACTCGATCGATCTCAGTGCAACCCACCGCGCTTCCCGCCGTTCCCTGGCAGCTCACCGGCAACCACTGGCTCGCCCTGCCGTGCATTCATCCCGCGGATGGCGCGATCCACGCCGTGAGCATGCTGCATCGCGGGGCGCGTGCCGCGGTGGAGCTCGCCGGCAGCGCCGAGTTCTGCGATGGACGCGGCGAGCCGCTGCTCAAGCCGGTGCTGGAGATCGACGGCGTGACGCAGGACCTCTCCAGCGGCACGATGGCATGGGAGCGCGCGGCGCAGTGGCTGCCCACGTTCACCTGCACGCTCGGTGACATGGTGGTACGCGGCACCGTGTTCGCGCCTTACGGTCGCGATGCCGACGTCGCCGGCGCGGTGTACGCGTTCGGCGTGGAGAATCGCGGCTCGACGGCGCGCCGCATCACCGTGCGCATGCAGGGCACGCTCGGGCATCGGCAGCTGCGCGTGCGCACGGCGCGACCGGCGGAGGACGCGTCGCGCGTCTCGCGCAGCGCGAACGATCTGATCCTGCTCGAGGGGAGTGCACAGCCCGGCCTCGTGGCGCTCGCCCTCTGTGCCGATGGCGAGGCCGACGTGCGCGTGGAAGGCACGCACTTCTCGCTCGCGAGGACGATCGAGGTGGCGCCGGCGGGCAACGCGCAGGCGGCGTTCTATCTCGCCGCCGGTCCCGAGCGTGACGGCGCCGAGGCGACGGCCGCCGTGCTGCGGCGTCGCGGGTGGCGCAGCCTGCTCGCCGGCACGCGCGACGCGTTGCAGCAGCTCGAGCAGAGCACCGGGAACGACGCCATCGATCGTCTGATCAACCGCAATCTGCTGTTCGCCTATTTCTACGGCGTGGCCCGCGCGATCGACGACGCGCACTACTACCTGGTGCGCACGCGCGTGCCGTGGCACGCCGCTGGGGTGACGGTGCGCGACTGGGAAGCGCTCATGTGGACGCTGCCGGCGGTGCAGCTCGCCGACACCGGGCTCGCGCGCGAGCTGCTGCTGCGCATGTGCGAGCTGCACGCCTACGCGCCCGGGCACGGGGTGCACTACTTCGACGGCACGCTGTTCGAGCCGGGCTTCGCGCTGGAGGGAGTGGCGGCCTATCCGATCGCGGTGGACCGCTACCTCCGGGATACGGGCGACGACGCGATCGTGGACGAGCCGGCGATCGGCGACGCACTCTATCTCGCCAGCGACGACATCCGCGACCGTCGCGATCAACGCCTGCCGTTGTACTCGACCGACGTGACGCCCGGTGGCAGTCCCGCCTCGCTGCCGTTCACCCTGCACGCCAACGCAACCGTAGCGAACGCGCTCGACGTGTTGCGCCGCACGCTGGACGAGCAGACGGCGCGCGAGGTGGAGGATCCGGCCGCGGTCCGCGCCGCGATTCGCCGGCACTTCGCGCCGGACCGCGATCCGAAGGGGCGGTTGTACTCCGCCATCGATCTCGCCGGAAACACCAGCACCGACGACGAGCCATCCGCGAGCGTGCTGTGGCTGCCGCTCTACGAGACGCTCGATCGCACCGATTCACTGTATCGCCGGACCGTGAAGGCCATCCCGCACGGCGACACGATGCTGGTGCGGCAGATCGCCCGTCTCCTTGGTCCGGATGGCGAGGCGGTGCTGCAAGCGCTGAGGCGCGCGCCGCTGCATGGTGGGGTCGCCGCGGAGCTGATCGACGAGAGCGGGCAGGCAACCGCCAATGGCGGCGATGCTGCGCTGTCCGGACTGCTGGCCGCCACGACGTGGTTCGCCGTCCATGCGCTCGGACTGAAGGTGTAGGGCACCGTGTGGCCGCGTTGCCCATTCCCCACGACGGCGTCACTCCCTTATATTCGCAGTCACGCGGGAATAGCTCAGTTGGTAGAG
>JBJMNM010000525.1:0-4216 GCA_045804305.1 Gemmatimonadaceae bacterium
CATCGTCCGCGCCTCTTCCTGGGCGGCCGTCGAGAGCGGCACGTGGACCGCCATCTGGTCGCCGTCGAAGTCCGCGTTGAACGCGGTGCAGACGAGCGGGTGGATCTGGATGGCCGAGCCCTCGACGAGGACCGGCATGAATGCCTGGATCCCCAGGCGGTGGAGCGTCGGGGCGCGGTTGAGCAGGACCGGGTGATCCTTGATGACGTCCTCGAGGACGTCCCAGACCTCGGGCCGCACGCGCTCGACGATGCGCTTGGCGCTCTTGATGTTGTGGGCGAAGCCCTTCTCGACGAGCTGGCGCATGACGAACGGCTTGAACAGCTCGAGCGCCATCTTCTTGGGCAGGCCGCACTGGTGGAGCTTGAGCTCCGGGCCGACGACGATGACCGAGCGGCCCGAGTAGTCCACGCGCTTGCCGAGCAGGTTCTGGCGGAACCGGCCCTGCTTGCCCTTGAGCATGTCGGACAGCGACTTGAGCGGACGCTTGCCGCGGCCGCGAATCGCCTTGCTGCGACGCCCGTTGTCGAACAGCGCGTCCACCGCCTCCTGGAGCATGCGCTTCTCGTTGCGCAGGATGACCTCCGGCGCGCGATGGCTGATCAGCTTCTGGAGCCGGTTGTTGCGGTTGATGACGCGGCGGTACAGGTCGTTCAGGTCCGACGTCGCGAATCTGCCGCCGTCCAACGGGACGAGCGGGCGCAGATCGGGAGGAATCACTGGAATGACGTCCAGGATCATCCACTCCGGCTTGTTGCGCACGTCGCCCGAGTCGCCCGAGTTGCGGAACGCATCGACGATCTTGAGCCGCTTGAGCAGCATCTTCTTGCGATGCTGCGACGTCTCCACGATGACCGCGGCGCGGAGCTCGTCCGCCACCTTGTCCACGTCCAGACGGCGGAGCAGCTCGCGGACCGCGGGCGCACCGATGTCGGCGAGGAAGGCGGTGTCGCCCTCTTCCTTCGCCTTCGTCTTGAGCTCGAGGTACTTGTCCTCGTCCAGGAGCTCGTTGTTCTCGATCTCCTGGTTGCCCTTGTCGATGACGACGTAGTTGGAGTAGTAGATCACCTTCTCGAGATCACGGAGCGTGATGTCGATCAGGTTGCCCATCGGGCTGGGCAGGGTCTTGAAGAACCAGATGTGCGCAACGGGGACGGCGAGCTCGATGTGCCCCATGCGCTCGCGGCGCACCTTCGACAGGGTCACCTCGACGCCGCACCGGTCGCAGATCACACCGCGATAACGGATGCGCTTGTACTTGCCGCAATGGCATTCCCAGTCCTTCACGGGACCGAAGATGCGCTCGCAGAAGAGCCCGTCCTTTTCCGGCTTGAACGACCGGTAGTTGATGGTCTCGGGCTTGGTCACCTCGCCCCATGACCACCAGGAGCGCACGCCGGCCATCTCCAGCCGCTCACGCTCCTTCGCGTCCTTGGGGCCGCGGATCTCCTCGGGCGAGGCGATCCGGACCTGAATGAAGTCGAACGCCGATGCGCGGGTGTCGCGCACGCTGCGGAAATCGATCATGAATTACTCCTCCGTCCCGTTACCGTTGGCGTTCTCGGCGGTGCCTGTATCGACACCCGTGCCGTAGAATCCGCCTTCGCTCTGGCCCATCGTCACCTTGATGCCGAGCGCCTGCAGCTCCTTCACCAGCACGTTGAACGACTCCGGGATACCCGGCTCGGGCAGGTTCTGCCCCTTCACGATCGCCTCGTACACACGGCTGCGACCGTTCACGTCGTCCGACTTCACCGTCAGGATCTCCTGCAGGACGTGCGCGGCACCATAGGCCTCCAGCGCCCACACTTCCATCTCTCCGAAGCGCTGCCCGCCGAACTGCGCCTTGCCGGCCAGCGGCTGCTGCGTGACGAGGGAGTACGGTCCGATGCTGCGCGCGTGGATCTTGTCGTCCACGAGGTGCGACAGCTTCAGCATGTACACCGCGCCAACCGTCACCGGCGCAGCGAAGGTCTCGCCGCTGCGTCCGTCACGGAGCTTCACCTTTCCGAACGGCGTGATCCCGGCCAGGCGGAGCAGCTCCACCGTGGCGGCATCGACGTCCGCATCGGACTTCTTGCCGAGCGTGCCGGCCAGCGCCGACAGCTCCTGATCGGCCAGCAGCTCGTTCGGCGCCATGCCCGCGCGCTTCTCCAGCTGCTTCAACGCCGCCTTGTACTCCGCCTTCCGGCTGGCACTCAGCTCGGCATCCTCGGCACCGTGGAACGCCTGCTCGTGGCCGATGGCCGTCTGCTCGCGCTCCACCAGCTCCTTCGCCGCCGACGCGATGAAGTCGCGGATGCGGTTGTAGATGTCGCGCGTGCCGGCCGACACACCGCGCGCGCCCAGGTCGTTCAGCGTCGCGTCGCCGAGCAGCTCGACCTTGCCGCCTTCCGCCCGCTCGGGCTTCACGTCGGCGAGGATCTGGCGCACGTCGGCATCGGTGATCTCCAGCTTCGGCGTCTGCAGCTCCAGCGCGTCCCGGACCCAGGTGAGCCCGGCGATCTTGAGCAGCAGTCCGATCTCCTTCTCGTTCGCGCCCTGGAACACCGGCGTCTTGGCGTAGAAGCCGAGCAGCTTCGCGGCCCACCCGAGGTGGGTCTCGAGGATCTGCCCGACGTTCATGCGCGACGGCACGCCCAGCGGGTTGAGCACGATGTCGACCGGCTTGCCATCGGGGAGGAAGGGCATGTCCTCCTCGGGGACGATGCGCGCCACGATACCCTTGTTGCCATGGCGGCCGGCCATCTTGTCGCCGACCGAGATCTTGCGCTTCTCGGCCAGGTACACCTTCACGAGCTGGATCACGCCGGGCGGCAGCTCATCCGGCTGCAGGATCCGGTCGATCCGCTCTTCCGCCTTCTCCTCGAGCTTCGCCTTCTCGTCGTTGGCGGCATCGATGATCGTGCGGATCTTGTCGTTCACCTTCTTGTCGGCCACGCGGAAGGTCTTGAGATCCAGCGACGAGATCTTGAGCTCGCGCAGCATCTGCGCCGTGATCTTCGTCCCGGCCGGAATCGCCTCCTCCACCGTGCCGCTCTTGAGCGCCAGCGCAACGCTCTGGCCTTCCAACAGTTCCCCGAGCTCCGCGTCGCGGACTTCGTTCACTCGGATCTTCTCCTCGCCCTCGAGCCGGCGCACTTCGCCGATCCGCTCGCCGCGATCCTTCTCGACGACCTGATCCTCGATGCGCGAGAAGATCTTCACGTCGATCACCACGCCTTCCATGCCCGGCGGCACCTTGAGCGACGAGTCCTTCACGTCCTTCGCCTTCTCGCCGAAGATCGCGGTGAGCAGCTTCTCTTCGGGCGACAGCTCCGTCTCGCCCTTCGGCGTGATCTTGCCGACGAGAATGTCGCCCGGCTTCACGTGCGCGCCGATCCGGACGATGCCACGCTCGTCGAGGTCCAGCAGCGCCTCTTCCGAGACGTTCGGGATCTCACGCGTGATCTCTTCCTGACCGCGCTTCGTGTCGCGGACGTGCAGCTCGAGCTCCTGGATGTGAATCGAGGAGTAGACGTCGTCCTTCACCAACCGCTCTGAAAGAACGATTGCATCCTCGAAGTTGTGCCCGTACCAGGGCATGAACGCCACGGTCACGTTCGAGCCCAGCGCGAGCTGGCCCATCTCCGTGGCCGCGCCGTCCGCCAGCACGTCGCCCTTCTTCACCGCCTGGCCCATCTTCACCAGCGGACGCTGGTTGATGGCGGTGTCCTGATTGGTGCGCCAGTACTTCCGCAGACGATAGCGGTCGTGCTGCGTCAGACGCGCGAGCACCCGCCCGTCGTCCTTGGCCGCCCTGAGCTCCGCCGGACCGGCGTCGACGATGATCTCGTCGGCCGTCACGCGAGAGATCACGCCATCACGCCGCGCGATGACGACGGCACCGGAATCAATTGCCACCTTCTCCTCGAGCCCCGTGCCCACGAACGGCGTCTTCGGGTTGAGGAGCGGTACGGCCTGACGCTGCATGTTCGAGCCCATGAGGGCACGGTTCGCATCGTCGTGCTCGAGGAACGGGATGAGCGCCGCGGCGATCGAGACGAGCTGCTCGGGCGCAACGTCCATGTAGTCGATCCGGTTCGGTGCCGTGAGCGGCACGTCGCCCTGCTGGCGCGCCAGCACGAGCTCGTCGACGAAGCTGCCGTCGGGGTTGAGCGTCGCGTTGGCCTGCGCGATGATCGCGTCCTCTTCCTTGTTCGCGTCCAGCCAGGCG
>JBJMNM010000526.1:0-2377 GCA_045804305.1 Gemmatimonadaceae bacterium
ATTGCCGTGAATGTCGTAGAGTGCCGCAACCCGCATGGCGAATAACCCTCCCTGACCCGAGATTCGCTCTAATGAAGCTATGGCTCGATGCCGACGCCGCGCCACGCGACGTGAAGGACGTGTGCTTTCGCGCCTCCGAGCGCCTCGCGCTCGAGACCGTGCTCGTGGCCAATCAGCGTCTTCAGTTGCCCCTTGGGTACAAGCATCTGTCGGCTGTACGCGTCGACGGCGGGCCTGACGTGGCCGACCGCTACATCGCGGAGTATGCCGAGCGCGGCGACGTCGCTGTGACCGCCGACATCCCCCTTGCGGCGATCCTCGTCCCGAAGGGCGTCGTCGTGCTGGACCCGCGGGGGGAGGAATACACGGCCGAGAGCATCGGTGAGCGCCTGTCAGTCCGGAACTTCATGGATGCGCTGCGCGGTGCCGGCGTGGAGACCGGTGGCAACACCGCGTACGGGCCCCGCGACAAGCAGGCGTTCGCGAACGGGCTGGACCGGGCGCTGACGCGCGCGCTGAGGACATGATAATGGCGGCTCGGGGCACTCGATCAGAAGCCGCTCAGGCCAGTCCCTCGAGACCGTTGGGTGGTGCGGTTCTACACGGATCTTCGGATCGATGCCGTGTGGCGTCCACGGCGCCCTGCACCGGACTAGAAATGCTTTGACGGTGCGGGAGAGAATGGGTAGCGCCACGCTCGCCCCGGTGAGCCGGAAAGAAGTGAACGAGCAGTCGGCCACCGCGACGCCATCGATTCGCCAGAGATCGCTCACCCCGCACCCCCAAAGTCGTTCGGCCCTGCCACTCGGAGCGTTGGCCGTACATGGAGTCGATCCGCAGATCCGTGGTAATCCGCACCTCCCAACGGTCTCGAGGGGCCGGCCCGAGCGGTGGTTGGCGAGCGGCGCATGGGCCAAGCCCGAGCGGCCGTATCTCCCAAACTCACTATTGCTAATTTTCTAGCATATGCTACTTTCCTAGCACTTCTTCGGGAGACCCCGTTGGCGAACGACCGCGATCTGAGCCGCCGCGAGCGGCAAATCATGGACTTCCTCTTCCGCACGGGCCGAGCGACAGCGGCGGAAGTGATGGAAGGACTCTCCGATGCGCCAAGCTATTCGGCGGTGCGCGCGCTGCTGCGCATCCTGGAGCAGAAAGGCCACATTCGCCACGAGGAGGAGGGACGCGCCTACGTCTACATGCCGCTCGTGCGCCGCGATGCCGCGCGCCAGACGGCCCTCACGCATCTGCTCAAGACCTTCTTCGACAATTCGGCCGAACAGGCCGTCGCCGCGCTCCTGGCGATCAAGGGTGAGAAGATGAGCAGCGCCGAGCTGGAGCGGGTATCCAGGATGATCGAGAAGGCCAAGACGGAGGGACGATAGGATGAGCGCCGCCACCTGGCTCCACCGCCTCGACACGATCGCTCCCGCGCTCACCGACGCCGCGGTGCGCGGCATGATCGTCTTTCTCGTGGCCCTGCTGATAACGCACCTGATGCGCCGGCGCACGGCGGCTGCCCGCCACCTCGTGTGGGTCGGCGCGATCGTCGTGCAGCTCGCGCTGCCGCTCTTTGCCCTGTGGGGTCCGCGGTGGCAGGTCGCCGTCCCGACGACCGTGTCGAGCGTGCTTCCGATCGCGCTGCCGGACGCGCGCGTAGATGAAGTGCGCGCACCAGCCATCGTGCCTCGCACCGCCTTGCCACAAGCGCACGAGCCGATCCAGCTCACCATCACCAGCGACCAGGCGCCGTCCATAGGCCCGCGGTCCAGTAACCCGGTAACCCCCGCGCCGACCCCCCGCGCGCCAATCAGCGGTCGCACGATCCTGCTCACGCTCTGGCTGGTGGGTGCGCTGATCGTGCTCGTCCGACTGGCCGTCGGCACGACGATCGTCGCCGCGCTCGCACGCCGCGGTGCGCGCGTCGAGGACGGCGGCTGGCTCTCGCTCGCGCAGCGGCTCAGCACTTCGCTCCAGATCGCGCGTCCGCTCACGCTGATGCGCGGTGGCAAGGTCGGCGTGCCGATCACGTGGGGCATCGTGTATCCCGTGGTGCTGCTGCCCGACGACGCCGACGCATGGTCCGAGGAGCGCCGCCGCTTCGTGCTGGTGCACGAGATGGCGCACGTGAAGCGCCTCGACGCGCTCACGCAGCTCGCCGGCCAGCTCGCGCTCGCCCTCTTCTGGTTCGATCCACTCGTCTGGATCGCGAACCGGCGCATGCAGCTCGAGCGCGAGCATGCGTGCGACGACTACGTGCTTCGCCATGGCACCGCCCCCTCGCACTACGCCGAGGAGCTGCTCGCGTTGGTTCGCGCGCTTGGCACCGCCGACCGGCATTCGTCGCAGCCGGCGTTCGCCGCGCTCGCCATGGCCC
>JBJMNM010000527.1:0-2846 GCA_045804305.1 Gemmatimonadaceae bacterium
ACCGCCCTTGCGCCCGGCAGCGCAAGGAGGAGCAGCGCGACGCCGATCGAGGAGAGGAGCGCTCCCACGCCAAGAAGCCACGCACGCCGTCCTCGACTCCAACGCCAGCCACTCCGCCGCCAGAGCGACCGCCACGGCCGCCACGGCTGGTCGGCCGAGGTCGTGAGCGCGACGTCCAGCTCACGGGCGAGATCGGACGCGCTCTGGAATCGGCGCTCGGGATCCTTCTCCAGCGCGCGATGGATGACCCGCTCCACCGCGTCCGGAAGGTCGACCTCGTGGCTCGCCAACCTCGGTGGGCGGTCCCGGAGATGCCGCGCGAGCACGGCAAGATCGCTCTCGGCGTCGAACGGCGGATGGCCGGTGAGCATCTCGAACAGCACGCATCCGAGGCTATAGATGTCCGAGCGATGATCGAGCTTCTGATCCGGGCCGGCCTGCTCGGGACTCATGTAGTGCACGGTGCCGACGACGTGGCGCGACTGCGTCAGCCGCCGCTCCGCCGACCGGAGCAACGCGCGCGCGAGGCCGAAATCCGCCACCATCGCGTGCGTGCCGTCCACCAGCAACACGTTCTCCGGCTTGATGTCGCGATGAACGATGCCGTGCGCGTGCGCGTGCGCGAGCGCGCTCGCGACCTCGCGGGTGATTCGTGCCGCCTCGTCCAGCGAGAGGCGCTCTTCGCGGTCCAGTTTTTCGCGCAGCGACTCGCCGCGTACGTGCGGCATGATGTAGTACAGCAGCCCATCGGCATCCCCGCTGTCGATCAGCCCGAGAATGTGCGGGTGCAGCAGTTGCGCGGCGGTACGGATCTCGAGCAGGAACCGCTCGGCGGCGATGCTTGTCGCCAGCTCGGGCGGAAGCACCTTGACCGCCACCAACCGGTCGTGGCGGAGGTCGCGCGCCAGATAGACCGTCGCCATCCCCCCGCGACCGATCTCGTCTCCGAGCTCGTATCGGCCCGCGAGCGCCGCGCGCAGCCGTTCGCGCATTCGATCGCTCGGGGAGTCGGTGGGAAGTGGCGACGTCGGCATGCCTGCTACCGCGTAGAGAGGTCTCGAGCCCTACATCTCGGCATAGAAGGATTCACAGCACCCATTGGGACGGCAGAAGCCCCACGCGCCCTCGTCGTCGAACTTCCAGCGCCAGCGGACGGTGGGCACCTTCACGACGGAGCTCGGGTGGGACCGGAACGCCACACCCCGCGGCCCGAGCCACGTGCCGTTGCTCTCGCCGGCGTACACGCCGAAGAGGCCCAGCGACGGACCGGTGTTCGTGAGGGCGCCGGCGGCGTTGATCCCTCCCAATGCGATCGTCGTGCTGGCGTTGATCGGAATGATGCGCAGATCGGCAACCGACGTGCGCGCGAAGGTCGGAAGGGTCGCCGTATCCCGTGCGACGAACTTCTTCACGTAGTACCGATATTCAGCCGTTGGCCCGGACCCCCGCTCCGCGATCCGGAGATGCGAGAGGTGATTTCTGGCTCCCGGTAGTCCCCGCATGTCGGCGGTGTCACGTGCGTTGGTGCCGGGCGTGATGGTGCCGAAGATGGCGGTGACGTTCCTGCCCGCCGAGTCCGCGAGGTACTGCTCGTCGTAGTAGCCCTTCATGATCTGGTAGCCCGAGATGACCACCGGCGTGGACGGTGAGAAGTCCGGTGGTCCAATCTCACACCAGGTGACGGAATCGCACTTCACGCCGATGTAGTTCGTGCGGTTCCGCTCGTCCCAGTCCCACCGTGCCACGGGGGGAGCGATCGCTCGGCCCCGCATGTCGAATCCATTCTGCGTCCTCACCACGAGCTTGTCCCGCGCGCGCTCGGGCACATCGGACCACGACATGTTGTTCGCGCACGAGCCGTAGCGGGGTCCCGTCGCCAACAGCGCCGGCGACTGGTTCACGATCGCGGCCTCCCACCCGCCCCCTTGCCGGGACCTCAGCACGAGACAGTTCGTGCCAGGGGCAATGCCCAGTCGTGCGTACGGCATCAATTGCTTCTTCGTGACGAAGTCGACGATGATCGCCGCCAGGCGACCATTCGCGAATGAATCGCGGTGCTGATAGGCGTCCACATGCTGATGCGCGAAGATGCCGGCCAGTGCCGAGTAGTGATTGCCGTCGATGAGGCGTTGGCAGTCGTGATACTCGTGGATGATCGGCAGGGAGTCGTAGGGTTGATCGGCGACGATGCCGCGCTCATCCTCGTTCGGGCACACCTCATTCACCATCCGGTTGATCGCCTCGCGTCGCGGCATCACGAAGACCTTCACCGTATCCCGCACGCTGGGCAGCGCGGCGACTGTGGCAATGATGAGCGTGCTACCCGGACTGATGGCGCGAAGCCGGCCTTCCTGCGTCACCTCGGCCGTCAGCGGAAGGGTGGAGTAGAACGCCCACCGCCGCACATCGCTGGAGAAGATCTCGGCCAGGTCGAGCGAATCACCGACGACAAGATGGAGTGCCTCGTCGTCCAGCCGATTCAGCGTGTCGTGAATGGAAGGGCCGGGAATGGATGGTGGAGGCTGACCTGGTCCGACGCAGCTGACAGCGATGGCGAGCGTCGCGATGCAAGCGGCCACTCCCATGACCATCGTACGAGCACTCATGATGGATGCCCTCCCAGCGGCAGACCGGAACGGGTATGCGTTCCGGTATCAGTGATAATACCGGCGCTGCGCGTGGTACCGACGTCCTTCGCCATGCCGTAGCCCACTCTCCAGTACGAGTGCTCACTACGCGAATGAACATGGAGGGTCGCCGGACGGCGCGAACTGTCGCGAGACCCAGCGACGAGGCTCCACTTCCTTCCGTCTCGAGATTTGCCGAGCGACGATGGAGCCGATTGG
>JBJMNM010000528.1:0-3685 GCA_045804305.1 Gemmatimonadaceae bacterium
CGCGCTGGCCGTTCCGGGTGTGATGGTGGCGATTCTCCTCACCGCCCTTCTGCTCGTCGCGGGTGCGTCGATCATTGGAAGCGTGCCCGTGCGATGGACGACGGCGCTCGTCTTCGGCGCCGTGATCGCCGCCACCGATCCCGTGGCGGTGACGGCTCTCTTTCGAGAGGTCGCCGCGCCACGGCGGCTGCACGTCCTCGTCGAAAGCGAGAGCCTGCTGAACGACGGCACCTCCATCGTGTTCCTGACGCTCATTCTCGCGTATTTCGCCGGCGAGACACCGTCCGAGACGTCGCTCGTCGTGAGCTTCGCGCGAATCACAGGCGGGGGCGCGCTGATCGGGCTGCTGATCGGCTGGGTGGTCTCACGTATTCGGACCTACCTGGACGACGCCGCGATCGAGATCACCCTGACGACGATTGCCGCGTATGGATCCTTCGTGCTGGCGGAGCAAGTCCACTGCAGCGGCGTCATCGCGACCGTCGTCGCCGGCGTCGTCTGCGGCAACACGGGTCGCCACCACGCGATGACGGTCAGCACCCGCAAGGCGGTCGAGAGCTTCTGGGAATGGCTCGCCTTCGCCCTGAACTCGGCCGTGTTCCTCCTGCTGGGCGCCGAACTGTCGGGCAGCCTGCTCGCTCAGGAGTGGAAGCTCGTGCTGCTGGCGGCGATGGCGGCGCTCGCCGCGCGTGCGCTCGTCGTGGAGCTCGTCGGAGTCGTGCTGCGGCACACGAGAGAACGAATACCGTCGCGTTGGCGAGTCGTGCTCGTGTGGGGCGGGCTGCGTGGCGCGCTCTCTCTCGTGCTCGCGCTCGCCCTTCCCGCCGAGGCGGGCGATCGGGCGCTGATCGTGGCGCTCACGGGCGGCACGGTCATGCTCTCGCTGGTGGGGCAGGGAGCGACCATGCCGTTCCTGTTACGGCGCCTCGGTATCGCGGGTGCGAGTGTCACGGAGGGCGGTGAGGGCCCGCTTGCCGTGACGCCGGAAAGCGAGGCGTCCTGATCGATCATCCCGCGTCGCCGTCGAGCTCACGCGTCATCTCGATCATGGTTCGCCTGAACCCCGCACGAGCGAACAGCCGCTGCGCGGGCTCGTTCTGCTCGGCGGTCGAGAGCACGACACGCGGCGCGCCACGGGCGTCGAGCGCCGCGAGCGTGGCGTCGAGCAGCATCCGCCCCACGCCGTGTCCCCGATGCATGGGGTCGACCACGATATCGTACAGGGCCCCCGCCGGTCCGCGCAGCGCCATGTAGTCGTATCCCTCGACACCGGCGTAGGTGTAGCCGAGCAACTCGCCGTCCCGCTCCGCGACGAGCACCAGGATGTCCCGGTCCTCGAGCTGTGAGCCGATGAATCTCGCGTACAACTGCTCGCTCTCCGGCGTGGCGGCAATGAAGCGCTTCGGATCGAAGGCGTGGTGCGTCCGGACGAGGAGTGCGCCGAGGCGACCGATGGCCGGCAGGTCCACGGGTGCGGCCGGACGGATGGTGAGGTCGCTCACGACCGGATCTATTGGACGCGGTAGCGGAGCCACAACACCCCCCCTGTGCGTCGCTCCACGCCCTCGAGTGCGAGCGCGCGCGGCGCAACGTCGTCGCCCGCGTCGATGTCGAAGAGCGCCGGCGTTCCCATGCGGCCATCGGCAACCGGCGCGACGAGCAGGCTCACCTCGTCGACCAGTCCCGCGCGGAGCATTCCACCATTGATGTGTCCTCCCCCTTCCAGCATCAGCGTGCGCACCCCGAGCTTCGCGCCGATCTTGTCGAGCGCCGCCGCGAGGTCCACGTCGTGCGTGCCGGCCAGCAGGTACGACACGCCACGCTCGCGCAGGAAAGCGAGGTACTCGTCGGACACGCGCTCGGCCAGTATCGCGACGACGTGGTCGCCGTCGATGTCGTTGGATTCCCAGGCGAGTCGCCCGCGCGAATCGACCGCGAACGCGAAGGAGTCATGCGTGCCTGGCGCGACGTAGTCATCGCGCGGCGTCCCGCCGGGGTTCTCGCGCGCGACGTCCGCCTCGGAGCGCAGGCGCTTCGCGAATGGCTCCATCGTCACGCGGCCGCAAAGCCACCCATCGGGGTCATAGCTCGCGTGCACGAGCTCGTACTGCCGCCGTTCGTCGGCGGAGAGCGGCCAGCCACCGGTGACGATGCGCCCGTCGACCGACGAGAGCATGTGGCAGATCACGCGCGGGCGGATCATCTGTCGAGGGCCGCGAACGCGAGCCCGTTGTTCGGGTTCATGGATATCCCGGGCTGGTTCCCGCCGCCTGGTATTGCGCGTCACTGACCTTCTCCATCCAGTCCACCGCCTTGCCGTCGAGCGCTTCCTGGACGGCGATGTGCGTCATGGCCGTGGTGGCGGTTGCGCCATGCCAGTGCTTCTCGCCCGGCTCGAACCAGACGACGTCGCCGGGTCGGATGACCTCGATCGGCCCGCCCTCGCGCTGCACCCACCCACAGCCGAAGGTCACGATGAGCGTCTGGCCGAGCGGATGAGTGTGCCACGCGGTGCGCGCCCCGGGCTCGAAGGTGACGGCGTTGCCGGCCGCCCGTGCCGGAGCAGCAGCTCCGAACAGGGGGTCGATCCGAACGGTGCCGGTGAACCACTCGACCGGTCCCTTGGCGGAGGGCTGCGATCCACTTCGTGCGATCTTCATCTCGTACTCCTCGCTTCGCTGTCTGTGACCTTCGTGCGGCTCAGCGCCCGACGCGTTGCTGCAGGTGTTCGGGGTACCGGGCTCCCTGTACCGTGATATTCGCCGCGGCGTTCTCGATCTCTCGCAGGTCATCCGCCGTGAGCGTCACGTTCGCCGCGCCGATGTTCTCCTCGAGGCGGTGAAGCTTCGTCGTCCCGGGGATCGGCACGAGCCACGGCTTCTGCGCGAGCAGCCACGCTAGCGCGATCTGTGCCGGCGTCGCCCTTCGCCGTCGAACGTCCGTGCTCGCCTCGCGTGGTGGCCCGTATCCCATGGCGCCAACGTACGCGTGCACCGCGCCGTCCGCGGTCGGTGGAATGCCGGGCCGGCGTTGCGTTCCGCGAGAGACCCGGTTGTAGGACGCGCGCCTACAACGACATCGTGAGCGAAATGCAGGCGGTACCGATCGCACCGGCTCAGGCCGACGTACCTGTTGACATAGGGGGTAGGGGTATCATATACTCATACCCATGAGGGGTATCGCCGCCGTTCATCATGCTCGGAAGATGCGTCAACGGATTCTCGCATGACTACCACTGACTGGATCGTCATCGCCGCGGGACTTGCCGCCGTCGCCTGGGTGAACTGGTACTTCTTCCTCGCCGAGCGGGGACTCGCGCATGCTGCCGTCGCGGCGGTGGGCGCGGCGGGGCGAAACGAGGTGGCGATCACCGTGCGTGGCGGCTACTCGCCCGCGGTGATCCGCACGCGGGCCGGCAAGCCCGTCCGGCTCGTGTTCGATCGCCAGGAGAGCTCGAGCTGCTCGGAGGAGGTGGTATTCCCCGATTTCGGGGTGAAGCGCTTCCTGCCTCAGAGCCAGAGGACGACGATCGAGATCACGCCGCCCACTCCCGGCACCTACGAGTTCACCTGCGGCATGGGCATGCTGCACGGCCGGCTGATCGCCGAGTAATCGCCATGACTTCTTCGAGCACGCACCCCGAAGTGACCAGCGCCACTCCGCCGACGGAAAAGGTGGTCATCCC
>JBJMNM010000529.1:0-7793 GCA_045804305.1 Gemmatimonadaceae bacterium
CGGCAGGCCGCAACCGATTCAACCCGTCGCGAGTCGCGACCCAGATGTTGCCGTCATGATCGACGATGACGTCGATGACCCGATCGTCGGAGAGGCCATCCCGATGCGAAAGTCGGGTAAGCACCCTTCCGTCGAATCGGAAGAGTCCAGCGCCCTCCGTACCGATCCAAAGCGTGCCATCGCGCCCCATCGCAAAGGACGAGACCGCGGCGAGCGCCTCGTGGGCGGGGAGAGGGATCCGGCGCACGATGCCGTCCTTCAAGTGCACGATCGCCGTCGCCGTGCCGAGCCAGAGTGCGCCGTCCGACGTCGCGAGGATTCGATTCACCTCCTGCAGCCGCGCAGACCGCGCGAATGTGGCCGCCGCGATCGTGTCATGGCGGAGACGGTACACACCCTGTGAACCGGCGGCGATCCACACGTCACCGTGTACATCCACCGCCATGCTGCTGCCAAGCGAACCGATGCCCGAGCGCGGTATCAGTTGCAGCCCCGCTGCTCGGCTGACGTGAAACAGGCGTCCGAGCCGTGAGATGGCGAGCACGCGACTGGCCGAGTCCAGCACGGCTGCGTTGATCAGGTCCGTGGCGAAGGTGGGGTCGCGTGCAAGCGGAGTGAACGTCGTCCCATCGTACCTCACGAGGCCTGCGTCGCTACCGATCCAGAGCGTGTGTGCGGAGTCCTCGAGCAAGGGGTACGTCTGAAGGTTCGGTCGCCCACGCAGCGCGGGCGTATTCGTTCCATCGAACGTCTTGAAGTGGAGTCCGTCGAAGCGCGTCAACCCCGACTGCGTGGAGAGCCAGAGGTATCCGTCGTGCGTCTGGACGAGGTTCGACGTGAACGACAGGCGCACGCCGTCCTGGGCTCGCCACACATCGAGCTGATAGCGATCGAGGACAGTGCGCGTGTCCTGCGCCTGGAGCGCGCTACCAGCGACAGCCATCGTGACGCACGCAAGGACCGCTGCGAGGCGCACACTGCAGGTCTTCATTCGGCAAATAGGTCGCCGCGACGTGACCCCCGCAATGGCTGCTGCGCTCGCCCCGGAGCGCGGTACTCGTCGGGCACTCGCTCGGCGGCGACGAGATCACCGGGTTCGCACGCCAGCACCCGGAACGAACCATCGCCCTCATCTACCTCGACGCCGCGTACGATCACAGCACCGCGGCGCAGTCGCACGAACGAAGGGGCGCCGCCACATCGTGGCGGCGCCCCTTCGCTTCAATGCCTCAGATCAGCCCTCGTCCTTGGCTGACGCGCCGGTGAGGCCGTCGACTGCCCAGACTATTCCAGTGAGCGTGACGATGTAGGCCGTGTTGCCGATGAACTTCACCGACGTCGGCCGATCCAGCCCAGTGGCGAGGGCCGTCATGCTGCCATCCACGTTCACTCGGAGGAACGTGCCCGTGTTCGGCGTGGCCGGAGTCCCGGGCGGACCGCCGCTACCGGTGCCCTGCGAGAGGGCGAAGAGCGTGTGACCCGGGCCGAACTCGACGTCGACGAGCAGCGGCGCGCCGGCGGCGATCTGCGTAGCGGTCGGCGAACCCGCCCTGAACGTCACCACCTTGCCGTTCTGCGCGAGGTGCGGAACCGGGCCCGCCTCGGCCATGAAGATCCTGTTGCCCCGCACCTCCAACCCGGTCGGGACGATGTTGTCGAAGCCGATAAACTCACTGATCACACCATCACCGGTGACGCGCAGCACGCGGTTGAGATGTCCGTCGGTAACGAGGAACCCGCCGCGGTACGGTTGCAGCGCGTACTGCACTCCGGTGTGCACCGAGTACGGGAAGACATGCTGCGGCGGATGGGCCGCCGAGTACGCGCCGAGATCCGCGAAGAGCGTGAAGTGCTGCGCGTCGACCATGCGGTAGATGCCGTTGGCGCTGCTGCCGCCGACGTCCGGCGTGACCAGGGTGACGAGCGCGTAGGTGGTGCCGTCGCGGAAGGCGACGTCGACCGCCCCGCCGGCCGGCGAGCCCGAGATGGGCAGACCGCTGGCGTACGTGGAAGTCGTGCCGTTCTTCGGATCGATGCGCGCGATCCGGCCGGCCGCGGCTTCGGTGACGTACAGCGCGCCATCCGGACCGACGGCGCTTCCGCGGCCGCGCTGCAGCCCGGAGGTGAGCTGGCGCACCGTCGGTGTGCGATCGCGGTGGAATACCGCCGATTCGGGTGCGAGCGGGCTGACGGCTGATGGGGATTCCCCGCACGCGGCGAGGACGACGACGAGCAGGCACGGGAGCATGATGCGGTGACGCATGTCCGCCTCCTCCCTGCGGTGGGCAGGGTGGTGAGCTCCGAGCGGACGCCGGGAACGGGCGACGGCCAAATTCATGTTGCCTCCTGGGCGGTGTACGGGCTGCCCACATGCGAGAATACCTGCGAAACGAAGTCGCCAGGCGGGAGAAAGGTCTCTTGACATGTTGCGTCCGGTGTGAGATGAATGACGTCGTTCTTCTCCTTCCGGAACGGAATCGCACGCCCAAACGGCTCACAGAGGGACTTATGGGCACCTCGCCATCCGAGGTCACTGACCTACTGAAGCGATGGAGTGCGGGAGACGAACGCGCCCGGGACCAACTCATTCCGCTCGTCTACGAACGGCTGCGCGAGATGGCGCGCCAGCGATTGCACGACGCACCCGCGGAGAGGTCGCTCAACACCACCGGTTTGGTTCACGAGGCATACATTCACCTGGTGGACGCTCCCCGCGTGAACCTCCCGGACCGTGCGCACTTTCTCGCGCTCGCATCTCAGGTCATGCGACATCTTCTCGTCGACCGCGCCAGGGCACGCATGGCGGCAAAGCGCGGCGCTGGTGAGACACCGGTGGAGTTGGACGAAACGTTGTGGATGTCCGACGAGAATCTCGACAGGGCCACCGAGCTCGATGAAGCGATCACGCGTCTCACCGCATTGAGCCAGCGGCAAGGCCAGCTGGTCCAGCACCGCTACTTCGGCGGCTTGTCGTTGGAAGAAAGCGCCACGGCCATGGGGGTGTCGCTCGCAACCGCCAAGCGAGAGCTGCGCTTCGCGCGAGCATGGCTCGCGCACGAGCTCGAGGCCGAGCCAACTCAGTGACTCGTCTCAGGGATCATCGCCGTTGGGGAGCGATCCAGACCAACTTCGACGAGCTCGTCGACCTGGAGGCAAACGACCGCGCCAGTCGCCTCGCGATGCTCACCAGCATCGACCCCGAGTTGCGACGAGCCGTGGAAGCGCTCCTCGAAGCAGACGCCAACGCGAGCGTCCAGCTCGCGCCGCTCGAAGCCGCATTTCTTCTCGATGCGCGTGCGCCGACTGATGCACTCGGACTTTGCGGGCGCACCATTTCTCACTTCGAGGTGGGCGAGCCGCTCGGCGCCGGCGGCATGGGTGTCGTGTACCGCGCCCACGACATGCACCTCGGCCGTTCCGTCGCACTGAAGTTTCTGCTGCCGCAGTACACGTTCGATGACGTCGCGAAGGCGCGATTCCTCCGCGAAGCGCATTCCGCGGCGGCGCTTGACCATCCCACGCTCTGCCCCATTCACGAGGTGGGGACGAGCGACGACGGGTGGCTCTTCCTCGCGATGCCGCTCTACGCGGGCGAGACACTGCGAGCGCGGCTCGCCCGCTGCGGCTACTTGTCCGTACGCGAAAGTCTCGACATCGCGCGTCAGATTGCGGAGGGGTTGCAGGCCATGCACGCCGGCGGAATCGTGCATCGCGACTTGAAGCCCGGCAACATCATGTTGCTCCCCGATGGGGGCGTACGCGTTCTCGACTTCGGGCTGGCCAAGGCGCGCGACCAGAGCCTCACAGACGCGGGCGTCATTTTAGGCACTGCGTCGTACATGGCGCCGGAGCAAATCCGAGGCGAGGCCGTCGACGCCCGCGCGGACCTCTGGGCCCTAGGCGTCGTGCTGTACGAGATGCTCACCGGACGGACGCCCTTCCACAGCAAGCAGGATGTCGCGATCGCGCACGCCACTCTCCACGAAGAGCTGGCGTTCCCATATCCGCATCGCAGCGATATCTCGGCGGCGGTGGAGGATCTCGTCCTCAAGCTGTTGCAGAAGGACCCGAGCAAGCGATACACCACGGCCGCCGATCTGCTGGGCAATCTCGCGCGGGTCGACACGACGGCTGCGGGTGCGCGTCACGCACTTCGGCGAACACTGCGCCATACCAGGCGTATGCTCGCCCGCCCCCGGGTGCGCATGGTCACTGCGGGCGCGGCGGCCGTTCTGATTGGCGCCGGTGTCTATGTCGGCGTGGCGACGAGGAACGTGGTCTCGACGGTGGCCGCGCCGCGCACAGCGGTTGCGGTGCTGCCATTTGACAACCTGAGTGTGGATTCTTCGCACGCGTTTCTCGCGGGCGCCCTACACGATGAGATCACGACGCAGTTGTACAAATTGCCGGCGCTCACGGTCATCGGGCGAACGTCGGTCATGACGTATGCTGACCGCGACACGCGGAATCTTCGAGAGATCGCGCGCGAGCTGCAGGCGGGAAGCGTCCTGGAGGGAAGCGTGAACGTGGATGGCGACCGCCTGCGTGTGACTGTGCAGCTCATCGACGCAGCCACCGGTCGGTCACTCTGGGCCGAACGGTATGAGCGCACGCTACGCGAGGCATTTGCCGTCCAGAGCGACATCGCGCAGAAGATCGTTGTGGCCGTGGGCGGTGCGTTGACTGGTGCAGAGCGCGGAACAATGGCCGTCATTCCCACGCAGAATGCTGAAGCGTACCTCATTTACCTCCAGGGCCGGGCGTACGAAAGTCGCCCGGGCTATCTCCGCGAGAACTTTGAGTTCGCCCAGCACCTCTATGAGCGGGCCGTGGACCTGGATCCGACATTCGCACTCGCGCGGGCGGCGCTCGCCCAGGTACATGGCTGGATGTATTTGCTTCGTTACGACCCCTCGCCCGCACGGGCGGCGAGCGAGATGGTAGAGGCCGAGGCCGCGCTCCGTCTGGCGCCCGACCTGCCGCAGGCGCACGCTGCGCTGGGTCGCGCGCATGCGATCGGGCAACGCGATTATCGCTTTGCGCTGAAGGAGTACACGATCGCGCTCCAGGGAATGCCCAATGACGCGGGACTCTGGGCGGGTCTGGGTGGCATACACCGCCGCTTGGGCAACTGGGACGAAGCGCTCGCGGCGTTCGAGAAGGCCGAGCGGCTGGACCCACGGGACGGCAATTTGCTTTTTGATCGCGTCGCGGGAACCCTGTCTCAGCTGCGCCGATACGCCGAGTCGGTGCGTGCCTATGACCGAGTCTTGACCTTCATGCCCGATCTTCACGTGGCCGCCGTGATGAAGGGGCTGACCTACACGGCATGGAGTGGCCAGCTCGACACGCTGCGAACAATACTGCAGCGCGTGCCGCAGGATGCGGATCTGTCCTTCCTGGGAGCGGCGCGTGCGCAGCGGGCTCGGCTCCTGTACTGGGAGAGGCAACCCGACAGTCTGCTGCACCTCCTCAGCACCATCCGAGGGCGTGCCTTTTATTCCTCGGATTATTTCCTGCCAACGTCGTTGTACGCCGCGTGGGCACACCAGCTTCGCCGCGATTCCCCCAGAGCACGCGCTGCGTTCGATTCCGCGCGTGCGGTCATCGATTCCGCTCTGGCACAATGGCCAACGGAATCGCGAGAAGCCTGGCGCCTGCATATAGCCCGTGGACTTGCGCTTGCAGGACTCGGACGGCGAAACGACGCGCTTCGCGAAGCCGGATGGATCGAGCAAAATGTGCTGTATCGCAACGACGCCCTGCAAGGGCCATTGCTTCACGAAAATCGTGCTCGCATACTCGCGCAGATTGGAGAATCGGATGCGGCGATGAACGAGCTCCAATGGCTACTGGAGCGACCCGGGGGCTTTAGCGCGCAAATGATGCGAGTCGATCCGTCGTGGGACCTCATCCGCGAGCAACCGAGGTTCAAGACGCTGCAGGCGAAGTACGCGAACTGAGGCGAGAGAATGTGGCGCCATCGCCGTGAGTAATGATGGCAACGGTCCTGCGGATCCGGCGAACCTGTGACGGAGCCGTACGCAGGGCACTCGCCTCCCATAGACGACAACTGGCGCAGAACATACCCCAGCATTCGCGGCGATCTCATCTTCCGCGTCGCATAATCTCCTGCGCGGCTGACGTAAGAGATTCATGGTCAATCAATTAACCACGCGCACGTGTGGGGTATGTCTAGCAAAACGACTTACAGCGCTATCTGGCGCCGTAAGTCGTTATCACATCATGCTTTACATCGGGACGGCGGGATTTGAACCCGCGACCCCCTGAACCCCATTCAGGTGCGCTACCGGGCTGCGCTACGTCCCGTCCGCTCTACCAGCTAGCGGCCAGACCGAGAGTATAACCCCCACGCCTTCTCCCGACAACCGGCGCCGAGAACGCCAAGCGCCCGAGCGAACGACCCCTACCCACCTGCCCCCATCATCCGCCGCACCACGCGGCTCCGCGGCAGCAGGAACCACAGCCCGAGATACAGCGCGAGCAGTCCTACCGCGATGACGGCCGCCGGAACGGCCGCCCCCAGGATCACCCGCGCCACAAGATACAGATCGAGGCTGATGCCGAGGGCCAGCGGCACCATGCTCCACAGCAGCAGCCGCGATGAGATCAGCACCAGCCCCTCGCTCACCCCGCGCGGCTCGAGTTGCCGGTGCAACGCCGTCGGCGTCATCACGAGTGCCACCGCGATCGCCACGAGCACCGTCGCCGCGAGATGCAGGATCTGCTCTGACGCCGAGAGCTCCTGCGCGAATCCCTGGTTGAACACCGCAATCAATTGAAAGCCGAACAGCGCCTGAATGCCCGGGAGCACCATCCGCCCTTCGTTGAGCAGGTGCGTCGCCGAGTCGGTCAGGGAGAGCGGCTGCTCACCGCGATCGGCGCGTTGTGTCATGTCGAGGCTCCTGGATCAGGAATCAGCGCGTGCACACTGTCGTCGACGTGTGCACGGCGATTCCCGTTCCGCCGCCACGTCCACGTATCGACACGCCGTCCGAATCACACGGCCGGCTCTCGCCTCCCCTCCCCGCGCAACCGGACCACCGCCATCGACGCACACGCCACCGCGACCGCTGAGAACACCACCGGCGGCGTGAAGAAGAACGCCCAGCACAGCACCAGCAACCCGACGCTCCCAAGGAGCAGCGTCACCGCCATCGGCAGCGCCTCCCGCGGACTCCTTTGCGCGATCCGCGCCAACTGCCAGGACACCGCAGCCATCACCGCCATCGTCACGCTCACCGTGATCGCGAACCCTCTATAGAAGTCCCAGTGGCTCCGCTCGAACCCCATCATCGGGAAGCGGAACCCCTGCATCGCCATGAACACGATCGACTCTCGAGCCCCGCGCGTGACCTTGGGCGATGCGGTGCCGAGGGTGTGGCCGAGGGCGAACAACCCGAGCACGATAGCGAGCGCGCGCAGCCAAGTCGACGATCGTACCCGCGTCACCGCCGGCCCTCCTGCTCCGCCGCCGCCTTGAACCGCGCGAGCGTTCCGCCCCACCCGTTCGGCGAATCCACCGCGCTCCGCATCCCCTCGAAGCCCGCGCCATGCCGGCTGAGATGCCGGTGCTCGAGATCCACCCGCGTGCTGCCGTCGCCGAGTGGGGTGAAGGTCACCTCCACCTCGCTCGACTTCCAGAGATCGGTCTCGTACTCCCACTTGGTCGTGATACGCCACGCCATCACGAACCGGCGCGGCGGCTCCCACGCCAGCACGCTGCCCCAGTCGCACTCGGTGCCGTCCATCTGCTCGCTGTAGCAGCGGCC
>JBJMNM010000530.1:0-4513 GCA_045804305.1 Gemmatimonadaceae bacterium
AAACTCATACCATAAAACACGCACAACCAATCTCTGGTCGTTCGTGTTGGTGAGCATCATCCGCGAGGTGTAGCGGCCATCCAGATCGAGCGACAACCAGCGCGCGAGGTCGCTGTGTACGCCGTGCCCAGTAATGAATCTGGGGCTCATCAGCGCCGTGACGTCGTGGAACACTTCCCCGGTCGCGTCGTCGCGATAATCCCGAATGCGCGCATCGGTCACCGACGCAGTCGCCAGCAGGCGCACGCGCGGCGTGGCCTGCCATGTCAGATCGCCCTCCACACCCCGCCGCACGCTCCGCGCGACGTTCTTGCGGAGCACGTAGCCGATCTCGTTGATCTCGCCGATGGGCGCGATCTCGTCGTGGAACTGCATCAGGAAGGCATTGGCCTGCGCCTGGAGCGTTCCGCGTTGCCAGCTGATCCCCGTCTCGAGGTCCCGCACCGACTCCGGACGCACGCGCGTGAGCGGAAGGAGCGAGCGCGCGCCCACGCTGTCCACGTCGTCGGCGCCGGCGAACATGTCCGCGCGAGTCGGCTCCCGTCCGTTCATCCCCACACTCGCGTAGGCCACCACGCCATCGCCGACGCGCAGGCTGATGCCCGCCTTCGGATTGAAGAAGCTCCACCGTACGTCGGCGGGCGCCACCCCCGAGCCGTCCGTCGGCTGGTAGCGGAACTGAGCGAGCCGAAGCTGGAGATCCGCAAAGAACGTGGCGCGGCCGCGCGCGAGCGAGCCCTTGGCGAAGACGCTCTGCTCGCCCTTGTAGCCGGCATTGTCATAGAGGCGCGTCGCGAGGTCCGGCCGAGTGAGGAGCCAGTGCTCGCGACGATAGCGGCTGGCGTGCACACCGACCGACGCCGTGGCCGCCTCGCCCGACCAGTCGAGCGCGCTGATCACGCCGCCCCATCGCGAATGGAGGTTGTAGTTCCACGCGTCCGCGTTGCCGCTCGCACCCGGCACGTCGTACCACCCGCCGGCGTCGAACCCGTACGCGGTGGTCGCGATGCTGAGCGACGGCGCGAGCGCATGCGTCCAGGCGAGGCTCAGGAGATCCTGATGGAACCGATCGTCCACGGCGCTCGCGCGACTGTTGCCGTACGGATTGTCCCGCGGATTGTCGCGCAGCACCGAGAGCGGCGAGGCGAGATACGCCTGCTCGTTCGACGAGATCCCCGCGAGCACGGTGGCTTTGAGCACGTCCCGTGACCCGAACCATCCGCCGCTGGCGAAGACGCTGTTGGACCGATTGCCGGAGTTGAATCGATATCCATCCGTTCGTTGAACGGATGCGCGCAGATAACCCGCCAGCCCGCTGCTCGTGAGTCCGGACTGGAGCTCGGCGCTGCCGCGACTGGTATTGTAGGCGCCGCGCGTGAGCTGCAGCTCGCCGCCGCGCGCGACCGTTGCCACCGGCACCGATTCGAAGTTCACCGAGCCGGCGTACGACGCGACGCCGTGCGTGCTCGAGCCGACGCCTCGCTGGACCTGTACGCTCGAGATGCTGTTGGCGAAGTCCGGAAAGTTGGAGAAGTACAGCCCCTCGTCTTCCGGTTCGTTGAGTGGGATGCCATCGAGCGTGATGTTGATGCGCGTCTGGTCGATGCCGCGCAGCCGCATGTACGAGTAGTTCGACGCCGAGCCGCTCTCGGAATACGCATTGATGCCCGGCGCGGCCTGAAGGAGGATTGGCGTCTCCTGTCCAACGTAGCTGCGCTCGAGCTCGGCGCGCTCCAGGGTCTTGGCGGACAGTTGAGCACCGGCTCCGCGGATCGCGGTGACCTGCACCGACTCGAGTCGGTGGGTGCGGCGCGCCCGCAGCGAGTCGGTGGCGAGTGAATCGGTGTAGACGCGCCCAGTGTCGGACAGCGCCTGCGGTGCGGTCGAGCTGAAGGCGAATACGAATGCGAGTGCCAGCACGTCGAGCTCCGGTGTGTCGCGCGTCGGCGCGAGGGGAGCGGTACCCGGCGGAGGAAGAGGGAGCGCGGAGCGGATCCACGACTCGCGACGTGCCTGCACCAGTGACGCTCCCTTCGCTGGAATGACCCAGATCAGGTTCGACGGGTGTGATCTCAGCCCGCGCTTGTGTGCTCGTGCGCGGGCACCCCGTGCCACTGTCACCGGATCATAAGGGATCAGCCGCATGGAGCGCAACCGGCTCAGGTCTTGACGGGCCGCGTCCGCACTGCATCGTCGAGATGCAGCATCTGAACGCCGACCCGCCGAAGGAGCCATGCCGTGTTGACCAACTCTGCCATGAGCACGTCGTCCACCGCCGTTGTCCAGTCCGGGGCGCGGGTCAATTTCCTGTCGGCGTTCCTCGGCCTCGGCTTCATCGGCGCGGGCGGGGTCGCGCTGCTCTTCGCGCACAGCATCGCGGCGCTCGTTGCCGGCAGCGTGGTGGGACTCCTGGTCGGCATGGCGCCGCAGGTGGCGAATCAATGGGAGCGCGCGGTGGTGCTTCGCATGGGGCGCTTCGATGGGCTGCGCGGGCCCGGACTCTTCTGGCGCATCCCGTTCGTGGACACGATCACGGCATGGGTGGATCAACGCGTGATCACCACCGCATTCGCCGCCGAGGAAACGCTCACGTCGGATACCGTGCCGGTGAACGTGGACGCCGTGCTCTTCTGGAGCGCGCACGACCCGGAGAAGGCGGCGCTCGAGGTGCAGAACTATCCGCAGGCCGTGAGCTGGGCGGCGCAGACGGCGCTGCGCGACATCATCGGACGCACGTCGCTCTCCGACCTGCTGCGCGGCCGCGAGCGGATCGAGAGCGAGCTTCAGGATCTGATCGACCAGCGATGCATGCCGTGGGGCGTCGCGGTGCAGGCGGTGGAGATGCGCGACGTGATCATTCCGGCGAGCCTCCAGGATGCGATGTCGCGCGAGGCACAGGCGACGCGCGAGAAACGGGCGCGCATCATCCTCGGTGAAGCGGAGGTGGAGATCGCCGCGCTGTTCGATCAGGCGTCGCAGGCCTATCAGCAGAACCCGACGGCGCTGCAGCTGCGCGCGATGAACATCCTGTTCGAGGGGCTAAAGCAGAAAGGCGCGCTGATGATCGTGCCGAGCAGCGCCGTGGAGACGATGGGCCTCGGCGGGATGGCCGGAATGGCCGCGCTGGATCGGCGGACGCGCGACGCCGGCACGATACCAGAGGGCGGATAACGCGCGGCACTGTGCGCGCCGTCACCGGGAAACTGTGCGATCTCGTCTACGCACGGCGCTGGCCAAGTCGCCAGTTTGGCCGCCAGAGCGAGCACGCTGGTCGCTGTTCGGTACCCCTCCAGGTTGCCGCGACCGCCCTCGCATCGTCCCCGAAGTAACCTCCCTCCCTCTGGAAAACGATGATGAACACCCGTCGCCTCTCCGTCGCCACGCTCGCCATACTCGGCCTCGCCGCATGTGGCCCGTCCAAGGATCGGCTCCGCGCCGACAGCATCGCGGTTGCCGCCAGCACGGAGCAGGCGCGCCTCAGCAAGCAGCTCGCCGCGCAGAAGGACTCGCTCACCCGCGTCGTCCTCCAGGCCGACGACTTCATCATGCACATCGACAGCAGCGTCTCGCGCGTCGTGGGCAAACCGAAGACCAAGAAGAAGGACGCCAAGCTCGACCCGCTCGCGCAGCAGCTCCAGAACCGCAAGGCGGTCATGGAGCGCGTGGACGCCCTCGTGGCGCGGACGCGTGAGACGGCGAAGCAGCTCGCCAAGGCCAACAAGGACAACGAAGAGCTGAAGTCACAGCTGGCGACCGACGAGGCGATGATCAACGACCTCAACGCCACCATCCAGCGCCAGACGGCGACGATCGACGCCCTGTCGACGCGCGTGGACAGCCTGAACGGCGTGACGCGCGAGATGGGTGCCACCATTGCCTCCCTCGAGGCGCAGCACAACAAGGCGTTCTACGTGATCGGCAAGGAGGATGAGCTCCTCGATCGCGGCGTCATCGTGCGCGAGGGCGGGGCCAACCTGCTCATCGCCCATCCTGGCCGCACGATCCAGATCTCGCGCAATGCCGACGCGAACGCCTTCACGGCGGTCGACCAGCGCGCAGCGAACGTGATCAACATGCCCGACCCGACGCGCCGGTACCGCGTGGTGTCGCGTCAGAGCCTGGACTACGCCACCGTGGAGAACCGCGACAACGAGTCGTTCACCGGCAACCTCAAGATCACGAAGCCGGCGCAGTTCTGGGGCGCCTCCCGCTTCCTGGTGGTGGTGGAGCAGTAACCCTGACGCGCCGGCCGCTGGTCTGAGCGGCCTGAGCTTCGTCCGAACCGCGAACGCCCTCCGCAGTACGGGGGGCGTTCATCGTTTATCGGGTTATCTCGGGAGACTGGCATGGGTGCGCCGGTCGCAACAGCAAGAGCCTGGAACTGCTCCAACATCCAGCGGATCGCTCCGTGTGGCTGAAGGATGCCCAGTGGCCCGCTACGCAGGCGCGATCATGCTGGCATTCATCCTTGTCTCTTCAGCTCTTGCGTAGGGCTAGGATGTTCTCTTCGGCT
>JBJMNM010000531.1:0-2228 GCA_045804305.1 Gemmatimonadaceae bacterium
GAGCAGCACACCGATGCGCTGTACCCGACCCATCGCGAGCCGTGATGCGACTTCCCTCACCGTCGATATCTCGGGCGAGAACTGGATCGCGCCGCGACCGCGTGCGTCCGCATGCAACAGGGAGATGGGGATCGTCACGATGACCGCGGTCGCCGACAGGGTCGCGATCACGCCATCCGCACCCTTCGCCCGGACGAGCGCTCGTCCACGCGACCACTCGATGGCCGACACCGTCTGGCCGAGACGCACGGACCGCCGCACCGGCGACGCGAGCCACGAGGGGATCGCGTCATACCCATCGAGCAGACGAGCGATGCGCTGCTCCTCTTGACTCGCTCCCGGGTTTCCCCCCTGCGCGACGGCCCGCTCACTGATGCGATCCAGCTCCGCGGCGTGGAATCCCTCCACGAACTCGCAGGCGAGCCGTCGATCCTTCGCGAACCGATGACCGCCGGGTCGCTCGGCCATCAGCGCGGCCAATGGTCGATCCGGCCTGCGCGACGCCCTCGCTTGTCCGAGCACGCGGTTCAGACGCTGGAAGAAATCGTCGAGGCGCGCGAAGCGCCCGTGCGCGGCTTGCCAGCGATCGCCGTCGATGGCGACCACGGTGAGCCCCGCGCTGTCGGCGATCTCGCGGACCTCAGGCGCATCGCCGTGCAGGAACTCGGCGCCCAGCTCGATCGGCACGGACAGGTCCGGATGGCGTGTCGTATGGATCCGACCACCCATTCGACGCCTCGCCTCGAGGACGATCACGCGCACACCCTGCTCGTGCAGGCGGCGAGCGGCAGCAAGGCCCGCCACGCCGGCGCCGACGATCACGACGTCGGTGCGGGCGCTGCGGATTCGGGTTCGGCGAGCGGACATGCGGCGAAGGGGCGGGCAGGAAGCATGCCCTGCGCATATCGGCGAGAGATCAGAACTGACGACGCCCGTCGCGCTGCCGGATCACGTCGAAGATCGTGCCGATCGTCAACACCGCGAAGGGAGTGCGCCGGAGCGTGCTGCTCAGCAGCACGGGATACCCGACGTCCACACGCACGCTGCTCACCGCACCGTTCGCCGAGAGGAGACGGAACCGCGTGCCCACGACGCCCGCGCGAAGCCGGCCGTCCGGCACCTCGGCCACCTGCCATCGGTACGAGCCGGCGGCGAACGCGCCCGCATCCACCACCGACTGCGCTCCGGCCTGAAAGAGATGCACCGACCGCTCGAGTGACGCCGCCAGGACCCGGCCGCCGCGCACGGCGTACGGACGCACGACCGGCGCCGTGTAGTCCGTGTGCGGCAACAGCGACAGCGCGCGCTGATCCGGATCCACCTCGAAGAGCCGCTCGCCGGTGAGGCGCGCGCTCCACATGCCGCGCGCCGCCTGCTGATACCAGCCGGCCGACACCCGCGCGATGTGATTGGCGTCCACGCCACGACCGGCATACCCGGAAACCCACGCGTCGAACATCAGGATGCGCCCGCGCCGCGGCACCAACACGCGGCCGAGCCACGCGTCCACCTTGAGCGTCGGCGTGCGGGCGTCGCGCTCGTAGCCGCCGGCCACCACGCTTTCGGTCTCCCAGCCCACCGGCACGTCGAGGAAGCCGCGTCCGGGCACGATCCAGCTCGCCGTGTCGTACGCCGCGGTGCGGCGCTGGATGCCGAGGTCCACACCGAGAAAGCTCCGTACGTGCTGCACGTCGGCGGGGGCATCGCTCGGCAGACGTCGCGTCGCGGAGATGGCCGCGGCGCTGTCGAACTCCACACCGGCGAGGAGCATCGTGACGCCGGTGGGCGACGGCGCGCCGACGCGACGGCCCACGAGGAACATCGCGGCGATGTTGTGCAACGCCCGCTCCGTGGCGACCGTGTCCCCATACGACAGGCGCGCCAGGTTGCCCTCGACGCGCCACGTATCGAACACGCTGTACTCATGGTTGCGGAGCGTCGCGCGCAGCGTGTGCGTGCCGCCGAGCTTGGCCAGGCGGAAGCTGCCCGCCACGTCGCGTCCGAACAGCCACGGATCAACGAAGGTGACGCCGGCGCCGGTGCCGCGGCTGGACATCTCGCTGGTCACGGCGAGCGTGCGTCCCGTGCCGAACAGGTTGCGCTCCTCGACTCCGAGGGACAGGGAGGAGGGCGTGCGAAGACGCGCGGTCGGGCGCAGCGTCCAGCTGTCACGCGTGCGGATGAGAAGGGCCGTGGTGCCGGAGCCCTCGCAGCGCTGCGCCACCAGC
>JBJMNM010000532.1:0-2658 GCA_045804305.1 Gemmatimonadaceae bacterium
ACGAAGGTATGAAGCAGGAGGCCCACGAGCGCCGCGACGCTGACCGCGTGCGACACGTGGTGTGTCTCCTCACCGAAGTGGAAGTGCGTACCGATCACGTGCTGGGTGACGTGCACCGCGAGATAGCCACCCAGCACCACGACTGCCGCCGTGTGGCCCCCGCGCGCGAGCGCTTCGGGCAGCAGGTCGATGAGGCCGACACTGATCATGAATCCCGCGGCGTAGGCCAGCATGCCGTCCAGCGCGCGGACGCTCCAGCGCGCGCGCGACGTCACCGCCAGCGCGCCGACGAGATTCGCGCTCGCCGCGGCGACCGCATAGACGAGCTTGTCGGGCGTCACGTAGGTCGGACAGCTACAGGTCCTTCCCTTCGCTGCGCACGAGGGCAGGTGCTTCGCTCAGAACGACGGCATCCAGGCGACAGGCTCACACGCGCTGGAGCGCGAGCCGCTCCGCCGACGCGGCCAGCGCGCTCATCAGATCCGGAGCCGCCGGAAACGACTGACGGTTGATCTTCCAGCTCTTCGGACGCAGCCGCTGCCGCTCCTCGAGCCCCCGCCCCTCGAGCAGATAGAGCCAGCGGTCCGTCTTGGAATAGATGAACAGCTCGAGGTGCGGATTGAGCGAGAGCTGATCCTCCGAGTTGAAGATGCTCACCTCGGTGCCGCCATAGCGGGCGAGCAGCAGTCGGAGCCGCGCGATCACGTCGCGCACGTCGGGCAGGGCGAGCGCCTCTCCCTTCCAGCTCCTGCCGCTGCGCAGGTCGTCGATGTGCAGGTCCACCGCCGGGCTGAGAAGCTCGGACAGCGTCCAGAACAGGTCGACGACCCGCTCGGCGTTGGCGACGACGTGCGCCGTGTAGACTCCGTCCTCCTCGGTGAAGGTGAAGCCGTCGTTGCTGGCGCGGAACCGCCGCCAGATCGAGGCTTCGGGCTGCTTGCCGCGAAATAACATGCGCGATTACTGCTCGGTCGAAGGTTGACCTCCCCCGCGCCGCGGGGGAGCGCCGGCATGGCCGCCGAGTGACGCCGCAAGCTGCGGCACCTCGGCGAGCAGAGCCTCTGGCGTGTTCCGTGCCGGATCCTCGAGCACTCGCTCGAGCAACGCGTTCAGAATCTTAGCATAGATCGGCCCGGTGGGGATGCCCAGGCGTCGCAGGTCATCGCCGCTGACCTGAAGGTCGGCCACGGCGATCGGATCGCGATACAGGATGCGGCGCATCCGCCGGTGCAGAGCGCGGACCGCGGCGTCCGACGGCGCATGCTCGCGCGCCGCGCGCATTGCCTGCCAGCGCGCGAGCGCCACACGCAGAAAGGCGCCCGTCTCCAACCGGCCGAGCGACGCCACCCACCGCCGGGCCTGCACGTCGCCGGGCGTACCGGCCAGGAGCGCCGCCGCAATCTCGCGGCCCAGCCCCTGCCATCGCTCGCCGAGCCCCACGACCCAGTTCGTCTCGTGCTTGGAGGCGCGCAGGTCCTGCATGGCTCGCCGCACCGCGACCGGCGGAACGTCGAGAAACAGGGCCGCCAGACGGTTCGACGTCCGCTGCGGACGTACTCGGCCGCCCGCGTCGTGTCGGGGGAGGCGGTCCAGCGTGTCCATCGCCACGTCGCTCAGGTCGTGGAGCGCGGGGATCAGCACGGCGAGCGCGCCCGTGCCGCGCCAGAGACGGAGCGCGGTCGATGGGCGTGCGACCTGTTCCATCGTCTTGATCAGCTCCTGCTGCACGCGCTCCGCCGAGAGTCGCGTCAGGTAGGGGGCAGACGCCTCGATGGCCTCGCGGGTCGACGCCTCGATCGCGAAGTCGAACCGCGACGCAAAGCGGATGGCGCGGAGGGCGCGCAGCCGGTCCTCGCGCATTCTCGCGTCGGCATCGCCCACGGCGCGCACGAGGCGCGCTTCGAGATCGTTGCGACCGCCGAACGGATCGCGGATCTCGCCGGTGCGGGGACGATACGCCACGGCGTTGATCGTGAAGTCCCGTCGTGCGAGGTCGTCGTCCAGGCTCACGCCGAACTCGACTTCGGCATGGCGGCCGTCGGTCCGCACGTCACGACGGAAGGTGGTGACCTCGTGCGGCACGCGGGCGTCGTCCAGCACGGCCACGGTCCCGAACTCGATGCCCACCGGGATCGTCCGTCGTGCGCCGAACAGCGCGCGGACCTGCTCCGGGGTGGCCGACGTGGCGATATCCCAGTCCAGCGGATCGCCGCCGAGCAGCGCGTCCCGAATCGCCCCACCCACGCACCATGCCTCAAAGCCGGCAGCCTCGAGACGTGCCGCAATGTCGAGCACGCTCTTGGTAGGATGCAGGCGGTGCATGGCCGAGTCCGCTGGTGAGCAGTGTGGTGCCGGCCCTCAGGTTACCGGGCGCCGGCCCCAGAGAGAAGGCCCAGGCCTTGGATTAGGAAACAGATGTAGTAGATTGTGTGACCCGTCTCCCTCCCTACCCCGCCGCGCATGCCGGACTTGCTCCCCTACCTCGACGCTGCCGCCGCCCATCCGGAGTTCAAGTCGGAGGTGCTCATGTACGTCCGTGGCGGTGCGTCGCCGCGCATCGAGCTCACCGGCCATGCGCCGCGGGTGAAGGTCGAGCGCGTGCTGATGCAGCTCCTGCATGCCCATCCGGAGCTTCCCGTGGAGCGCGTGCGGATGAAC
>JBJMNM010000533.1:0-2594 GCA_045804305.1 Gemmatimonadaceae bacterium
ATCAGCGTCAAGAGCGGGGAAGCGATTCCCCGCGTGCGCTGAGCGACGAGGACTAGACAATGGCGACGAAAGAGAAGAAGGGCACGCCGGCAGCCGGAAGCGCGGCCGTCAAGGCGCCGAAGGAAGGCAAGAAGAAGAAGGGCGGCGAGCAGAAGGCTGCGCGGGGACCGCACGCGGGTGCCGACAAGCCGGTGCCGCCGCCGCGGCTGCGCGCGTTCTATCAGAACACCGTGCGCGGTGCGCTGATGAAGCAGTTCGGCCTGACGAACCCGCACCAAGTGCCCACGCTGACGAAGATCGTGCTGAACGTCGGCGCCGGCGAGGCGATCAAGCAGCCCAAGGTCCTCGACAACATCGTGGAGGAGCTGGCGACGATCACCGGGCAGGCGCCGGTGCGCCGCAAGGCGAAGAAGTCGATCGCCAACTTCGGGCTGCGCGAGGGGCAGGAGATCGGCGCCTCGGTCACGCTGCGCGGCGCGCGCATGTGGGAGTTCCTCGACCGGTTCGTGACGGTCGCGCTCCCGCGCGTGCGCGACTTCCGCGGCGTGGGCACCAAGTCGTTCGACGGGCGCGGGAACTACTCGCTCGGCGTGAAGGAGCAGATGATCTTCCCGGAGATCAACTACGACTCGATCGACACGATTCACGGGATGGACATCACGTTCGTGACGACGGCCGGCCGCGACGACCTCGCGTTCGCCCTGCTCAAGGAGCTGGGCATGCCGTTCCGTGGCAACGACAAGACGGGGGCACGACTGTAATGGCTCGTAAGGCCATGATCGAGAAGAGCAAGCGGAAGCCGAAGTTCCAGGTGCGGGTGCACAACCGGTGTGGTCGCTGCGGGCGCTCGCGCGCCTTCCTGCGCCGCTTCGGCCTGTGCCGCATCTGCTTCCGCGAGCTCGCGCTGTTCGGGATGATCCCGGGCGTGCGGAAGGCGAGCTGGTAACGGAACGGCGCTCGTCGGTTTTCGGTTCTCGGTTGCCGGCCTGCCTCGGGCAGCGTCGCATCCCGAGGTCTGCCGAGAGCCGATGACCGAGAACCGAGGAACGTAGTTCAGTTTTCACATTCATTCCTCCACGTCCACGGATACGAGAGGACATAGGACTCACTCATGAGCATGACCGACCCGATCGCCGACATGCTGACGCGGATCCGCAATGCCTGCGGATCGAAGCACCGCCGCGTCGATATGCCGGTGTCGAAGATGAAGACCGAGGTCGCCCGGATCCTGAAGGAGAACGACTTCATTCAGGATTACACGACCGTCGAGACCGAGGATGGCAAGACGCTGCTGCGCGTGCGGCTCAAGTACGCCGCGGGCGGCCAGCCGGTCATCCGCGCGCTCGAGAAGGTGTCCACGCCCGGCCTCCGCAAGTACGTGGGAGTCGGCGAGATCCCGCGCGTGCGCAACGGGCTCGGCATCGCGATCCTCTCCACCTCCAAGGGGCTGATGTCCGACCGTGAGGCGCGTCAGGCGCGCACCGGCGGCGAGCTCCTCGCTCGCGTCTGGTAAGGAGAGCCATCATGTCACGTATCGGCAAAGCACCGATCGGCATTCCGAAGGGCGTCACGATCACGATCGGCGACGGCAACACGGTGACGGTGAAGGGCCCCAAGGGGGAGCTCACCCGCACGGTGCCGGCCGCCATGCACCTGTCGCAGGACGAGGGACAGATCATCGTGAAGCGGCCCGACGACGAGCCGGTCCACAAGTCGCTCCACGGCCTCACGCGCACCCTGATCGCCAACATGGTGGAAGGGGTCACGAAGGGCTTCGCGAAGCAGCTCGAGCTGGTCGGCGTCGGGTACAAGGCGGAGAAGCGGCCGTACGGCCTGCAGCTCTCCCTCGGCTACTCGCACGTCATCGAGTACAAGGCCCCGAAGGGAATCACGTTGAGCGCTCCGGTGCCGACGCAGATCAACGTCGAGGGCGCGAACAAGGAAGTGGTCGGCCAGGTCGCCGCGGAGATCCGCAGCCTGCGTCCGCCCGAGCCGTACAAGGGGAAGGGCGTCAAGTACGTGGGCGAGCAGATTCGCCGGAAGGCCGGCAAGGCGGGAGGTAAGTAATCATGGGTCGCATCGGAATTCCGAAGAGCCGGGCCGAGAAGCGCATTCGTCGCCATCTGCGCGTCCGCAAGGCGGTGCAGGGCACGGCGGCGCGTCCGCGTCTGGTCGTGTTTCGCTCGCTGAAGCACATCACCGCCCAGCTCGTGGACGACGACGCGGCGCGCACGCTCGCGACGGTCACGTCCGTGAAGGTCGGCGAAGGGAAGAAGTCGGAGAAGTCGCTCGAGGTCGGGAAGCAGATCGCCGCGATCGCCAAGGACAAGGGGATCTCGAAGGTCGTGTTCGACCGTGGTGGTTACCAGTATCACGGCCGCGTGAAGGCGGTGGCCGACGGGGCCCGCGAAGGCGGGCTGGAGTTCTAACATGGAATCCAATTCAGGTTCGGGGAGCGCACCGGGCGGTTCGGGTGGTTCGGGCGGCGGCGCTCGTAGCGGTGGCTTCGGCGGCAGCGCCCGCAGCGGTGGTGGCAGCGCGCGGAGTGGCGGCGGCGGCGGACGTGGCGGCCCGGGTGGCGGCGGCGGTCGCGG
>JBJMNM010000534.1:0-4660 GCA_045804305.1 Gemmatimonadaceae bacterium
CTTCACGAGCCACACCCAGCCCGAGCCGAAGCGCGCGGCGCCGGCGGCCTGGAACTGTTCCTTGAACTTCTCGAAGTCACCGAAGGCGCTGTTGATCGCGTCGGCGAGCTTGCCGGTCGGCGCGCCGCCGGCGTTCGGGCCCATCGTCTTCCAGAACTGCGAGTGATTCCAATGGCCGCCGCCATTATTGCGAACCGCCGTCCTGATCGCTTCGGGTAATGCGTTCAGGTTCTTCAGCAGCTCGTCGAGCGGCTTGTCCTTGAGCTCAGGCGCCTTGTCGAGCGCGGCGTTCAGGTTCGTGACGTAGGCCGCGTGATGCTTGCCGTGGTGGATCTCCATCGTCTGCGCGTCGATGTGCGGCTCGAGCGCGTTGGTCGGGTACGGCAGCGGCGGAAGCGTGTGGGGCATGTGCTGGTCTCCGTTCTGGTTCAGGCGTCCGGCGTGGCTCGCGGTGACTTATCCGCCGCCGCGCGGGACCGTTCGCGGTACCACGAGATGAGACCCGGCAGGAGCGAGATGAAGATCACGAGGAGGATCACCTTCTCGATGTGGTGCTCGACGCCGGGGATGTAGCGGCCGAGGAAGTAGCCGATGCACAGCATCGACCAGATCCATGCAACGGCACCCAGCACGTTGTAGGCCGTGTACGTGCGGTAATTCATTTTCGCCATGCCGGCCACGACCGGCACGAAAGTCCGCACGATCGGCATGAAACGCGCAAGGACAAGGATCTGGCCGCCGTGCTTCTCATACAGAGCCTGAGCGCGGAACAGGTGTTTCTTCTTGAACAGCAGCGAGTCGTCGCGCGTGAACAGTCGCGGACCGGTGAACCTGCCGATGGCATACCCGAGCGAATTGCCGAGGATGGCCGCGACCGTCAGGATCACGCCCAGCAGCCACATGTTGAGCCCATACTGCGGCTGCGTGGAGAGGAGTCCCGCCGTCACGAGCAGCGAGTCTCCCGGAAGAAAGAATCCCACCAGCAGACCGGTCTCCGCGAAGATGATCGCCGTCAGGCCGATGTATCCACCGGCCTTGACGAGACTCGGGATGTCGTTGAGCTGATGGAAAAGATCGAGAAGGGTCTGCATTCAGGGCGTCGAGTGGAGGACGGGGGGAGCGGAGGAAGTTCGACAGCCGCTCAGCAGGGGTCAACCGGACTGTTCGACGAGCTGTTGGAGGCCGCGGAACGAGCACTCCACCTGCCGGACACGCCACGGAGTCGATGGCACCGCGCGGGCGTGAGCCCGCGCATCGAGAGGCGCCTCGACTTCGCCGGCGTCGCCGTGTTCATGCTGCTCGTGGCTGGATGGGTCTGGTCCCTCTTCATGTCGGAATCCGGCGACTTGGCCGACGGACCGAATCCAACCGCGTCCATGGCGGCGGCGCTCACGAACGGGGATGCGCCGACCACCGCCTATCTGACGGATGCGGCGTTGAACGCGCTCACCGGGACGCTCCGCGGAGCGAGCGGCAAGCTACAGGCGAAGATCCGGATGACGGGCGCGCCACTCTCGGCGGACTCGGTGGCTGGCGGCGCCGATCTCCGGGTCGAGTTCCCCGACTCCAGCGGCTCCGCGGTCGCGCCGCGCGCGGGCATCTGGCGAGTGGCGGCCGCCGTCGGCAACGCGCTGAAGCCGATCGGCGACTTCAACCTGATCAGCCTCCGTCCCCGGGGCGACAAGCAGAACGGCCGCGTGGGCCTCTATTACCTCGGCAACTGGCCGGGCGAGAAAGGGCCGATGCGGGCGCCGGCGAAGGCGCCGGCGGTGCGCTACCAGCCGCCCTCGGGCTTCATCGAGGTCACGCAGCAGAACGCGGACACGCGGGTATCCGAGCACTTCAAGCTCCGTGATTTCCTCACGCACGATCAGCCGAACGTTTGGCCAAAGTACCTCGTGCTCGAGCTGCGCAACGTGGACAAGCTGGAGCTGGTGTTGTCGGATCTCGCCTCGCACGGGATCGACGTATCACGCACGACGGTCATGAGCGGCTTCCGCACGCCGCAGTACAACGCGGGAGGAGGAAACACCGGCGGGCGCGCCGGACTCAGCCGTCATATGTACGGCGACGCGGCGGACATCTTCATCGACAGCAACGGCGATGGAGCGATGGACGACCTGAATCACGACGGCAGGGTCAATATCGGCGATGCCCGAGTCATTCTGGCGGCGGTGGATCGAGTCGAAGCAGCGCATCCCGAGCTCGTGGGCGGGGCTGGCGTCTATCCGGCTGAGGCCGGGCACGGACCTTTCATACACATCGATTCGCGGGGATATCGCGCCCGCTGGATCGGATCCGGAGGAGGATCATGAGCGAAAATCGGCGGGATAGAGACAGGACCGCGGCACCCGTGAAGGGACCGATCGATCGGTTGGGTGACGCGCTGAAGGCCGACGGAACGCAGGTGGAGATCCCCGACATCCGGCAGAGCGATCTCGAGCCGTACGTGGGGCTGCGCTATCTCTCCAAGCTGTTCAAGCTGATGGGCGTCATCCTCGTGCTGCTGCTCGTCGCCGAGGTGGTGACCGGCCTGCGGACGCTGGGCGCCGCGGCGCTGCCCACGCTGCTGGGCGAAGCGAGCCGCCTCATCGTGCTCGCCGGTCTGCTCTGGGGCGTCGGAGATCTCGCGATCCTGCTCATCGACGTCGGCCATGACGTGCGTGCGGGGCGTATCCTGCTCGCTCGTCTGACGCACGCCGTCACCGGACCGGCGCCCACGCGCCGCATCGAGCCAGCCAACGGCAACACGATACCGCTCGGCGCACCCACATCGGGGCCGGGTTCGCCGTCATAAGCGCCGGGCTCGGTATGATCGTTGCCATGGTGAGCCGCCGACTTGCTGCAATTCACCTCCAATAGACGAGGGGCTTACATGCTATTCACCATCGCGCTCATCCTGTTCATCCTGTGGGCTCTGGGCTTTTTCGCCTTCCACGTTGGTGGCGGCATCATTCACGTGCTGCTGGTGATTGCGCTGATCATCATCGTGTACCGACTGATCACCGGCCGCCGGCCGGTGGTGTAAGGGGTCGCACGAGGGCAGCCGCGCCGGCGATGTCGCGCTGAGCGCAACGCCTGCCCTCGAGCGGAGCGAAGGAAAGGACCTGCAAGTCGGTTTGCGATCGCACGAAGGGCGGAGGGGCAACGTCGTTGCCTCTCCGCCCTTCGCTTCAATCTTGACCGACGCCCGCCACTAGAGTTCTGTGCTGTATCAACGACATCTCACGCCGTAACCGACCCTCATGACGGCCCTCGAACTGTATGTGGTGGGTCACACCCACTGGGACCGCGAGTGGTATCAGACGGCGGAGCGTTTTCGTCAGCGGCTCGTTCCCCTCGTGGACGAGCTGCTCGACGATCCCCCCACTGACGACGCCAGCTTCCTGCTCGACGGCCAGGCGGTGTTGCTTGAGGACTATCTCGAGGTGCGGCCCGATCGCGCCGCGGAGCTGTCGTCGCTCATCCGCGACGGACGTCTCGAGGCCGGACCGTGGTACGTGCTGGCCGACGAGCTCATTCCCAGCGGCGAGGCACTCGTTCGCAATCTCCTTGCGGGACGCGAGACAGTCCGTCGTCTGCGCGGCGAGCCGCCTCCCGTGCTGTACTGCCCCGACTCGTTCGGCCATCCGGCGATTCTCCCGGATCTCGCGCGCGGCTTCGGCTGTGACCTGATCGTCCTGTGGCGCGGCTACGGCGGCGCACGGTGGCCATCGGGCGACACGGTGCTGTGGCGTGGCCCGTCTGGACAACAGGTCGTGTTGTATCATCTCCCGCCCGACGGCTACGAGTTCGGCAGCTCGCTGCCCACCGATCCCGTCGGCGCACGCGAGCGGTGGGCGCGGCTTGCCGCTGTGCTCGCGCCTCGCGCGACCACCGGCGTGGTGGTGCTGCTCAACGGTGCCGATCATCACGCGCGGCAGCGCGACCAACGTGACGCCATCGCGGCGCTCGCGGCCGCGGCAGGTCCGGCGATCGTCGGTGCGTCCACGTTGCGCGGCGCGGCATCGGCGCTCGCGGCGGCGGCCGCTCGCGCCGCGCTGCCGGTGGTGGAGGGCGAGCTGCGCGATTCGTACGGCTACGCCTGGACACTGCAGGGCACCTTCGCCACCCGCGCCCCTCAGAAGCGGCGAAACGCGCGGGCCGAGCGGCTGCTCGTGCGCGACGTGGAGCCGTGGATCGCCCTTGCCGATCGAGGGGGCGCGCCTGCCGCGCGCGCGCTCCTGCGCGCCGCGTGGCGCACACTGCTGCGTGCGCATCCGCACGACACGCTCTGTGGCACGTCGATCGATGCCGTCGCCGAGGCATTCGACGAGCGGCTCGGCTCAGCCGAAGCGCAGGCACTCGGTCTGCGCGAAGACGCGCTGCTCGCCCTGCAGCAGCACGACCGGGAGCGCGCGCGCGCAACGTCGAGCGAGTGGCGCCCAACAGTCGTGTTGCGAAACCCGGCGCCACGCACGCGTGGTGGAGTGGTGGAGCTGACGCTCACCGCGACGATTGCCGACGTTGCCGTTGGCCCCGGCTCGGCCGAACGGCAGGGAACGCCGCGACGCACCCCACCGTGGCGGGTGCAGGGCATGCCGCTCCAGATCCTCGAGCGGAGCGAGCGAACGGCGCTCACTGAATCGCCCCGCGCCTACCCGGATGCCGATCGCGTCGC
>JBJMNM010000535.1:0-3363 GCA_045804305.1 Gemmatimonadaceae bacterium
GGCAGCATGTTCGAGTACCTGATGCCGCTGCTCGTCATGGCGTCGCGCCCCTTCTCGCTGCTCGATCAGACCCATCGGGCGGCCGTGCGCCGGCAGATCGCCTACGCCACGGCCCGCGCGGTACCGTGGGGCATCTCCGAGTCGGCGTACAACGTCCGCGACCGGCACGACACCTATCAGTATCGCGGCTTCGGCGTCCCCGATCTCGGGCTCAAGCGCGGGCTCTCCGCCGACGTCGTCGTGGCGCCGTATGCGTCGGCGCTCGCGCTGGCCGTCGACCCGCACGAGGCGATGGAGAACCTCGGCACGCTCGAGACGCTCGGCGCGATCGGGACGTATGGGTTCTACGACGCGCTCGACTACACGCGCCCCGAGCCCGACGCGCCATTCGCGATCGTGCGCGCCTTCATGGCGCACCACGTGGGCATGAGCCTCGTCGCGCTCGACAACGCGCTCCACCTCGAGGACGGCGAAGGCATCTGGCAGCGGCGGTTCATGCGGGACCCCGCCGCGCGCGCGTCGTCGCTGCTGCTCGACGAGCGGGTACCGCGGCGCTACACGATCCTCGCCGCGCAGACGGACGAGCCCACCGAGGCGATCGTGCGGCCGACCCGCGATGGCGCTGTGGTGCGCGAGTTCGACGATCCCAATACCACGGAGCCACACGTCGGCCTGCTGGGCGGACAGCCGTACTGCTCGCTGCTCACCAACGCCGGCGGCGGCTACTCGCGCGCCGACGGCATGGACGTCTACCGGTGGCGCGCCGACGCCACGAAGGACGAGACGGGACACTGGATCTACCTGCGCGACCGGACCAGCGGCGACGTGTGGTCGGCCGCGCATCAACCGGTTCGCGCGCCGGCATCGTCGTACCGTGCGTGGTTCGCCACGGACCGCGTGGTCTACACGCGCACCGACGGATCGATCGAGACGCGCATGGAAGTCGTCGTGGTGCCGCGCGAGCGCGCCGAGATCCGGCGCATCACCGTCTGCAACCAGTCGCGCGCCGCGCGCGAGATCGAGGTCACGAGCTACGGCGAGATCGTCCTCACCGACCCCGGCGCCGACCGCGCGCATCCGACGTTCCAGAGCCTGTTCGTCGAGACGGAGTGGCTGCCGAAGCTCGGCGCTCTGCTGGCGAGCCGCCGCCCGCGCTCGTCGGTGGAGAAGCGTCCCTGGCTCGCGCACGTGCTGGCGACTGGCCCGGAGCGCGTGGGCGACGTGACGTGCGAGACCGATCGCGCGCGCTTTGTCGGTCGGGGCCGCACCGTGCATGCGCCCGCCGCGCTCGACGAGGGGGTCGCGCTGTCGGGGAGCGCCGGTGCCGTGCTCGATCCCATCGCCTCCCTCCGCGCGCGCCTGCGCCTCGAGCCGGGCCGCTCGGCGACGATCGCCTTCGCGACCGTCATCGCCGACTCGCGCGAGCAGGCACTCCAGGCGGTGGACCGCTATCGGGACATCGAGGCCGCACGGCGCGCGCTCGCCCTCATGGGCACCGAGGCGCAGATCGAGCTCCGCGATCTCGACATCCCGTCCGCCGACGCCGCGCTCTATCAGGATCTCGCCGGCGCGCTGATCTATCCGCGCGAATTGCTGCGCGCGCCGAAAGCCGAGCGCCTCGCGAACCGGCGCGGGCAGACGGCGCTGTGGGCGCACGGGATCTCCGGCGACTGGCCGATCGTGCTCGGCACCATCCGCGAGGAGACGGGACTGCCGAGCGTGCGCCAGCTGCTCGCCGCGCACAAGTACTGGCGCATGAAGGGCGTGCGCTGCGATCTCGTGATCCTCAACGCGCGGACGCCGTCGTACATCCAGGATCTCCAGGACCTGATCACCACGATGGTCGTCTCGTCGAGCGAAGGCGGCATTCTCGAGACGCCGGGCGGCGTGTTCATTCGCCGCGCGGACGTGCTGCCCGAGGAGGACGTCGTGATGCTGCGCGCCACGGCGGCCATCCACATCGTGTGCGACGGCGTCGGGCTCGGCGAGATCATCGGCGCCACCGACGACGTGCGCACCTTCCCCGCGGCGCCCACGGCACCGGTCCCGCGGGCCGTGCGTCGCGAACGTCCGGCGCGCCCGGTCGTCGGCAACGGGTTCGGCGCCCTGTCCGACGCGCACGACTACGAGATCGGCGTCGACGGCGCGCACGTGCCGCCCGCGCCGTGGGCGAACGTGATCGCCAACCCGAACGCCGGGTTCTGCGTCACCGAGCGCGGCGGCGGATTCTCGTGGACCGAGAACAGCTTCTTCTACCGGCTCACGCCGTGGTTCAACGATCCGGTGAGCGATCCCGCCGGCGACGTGCTCTATCTCCAGGACGTCGACGAGGGCGTATGGTGGACGCCGACGCCCGCGCCCGCGCCGGCGATGGACGGGGCGGATCCATCCGCGTATGGCGTCGTGCACGCGCCCGGTCGCTCCACCTTCACGCATACGCGGCACGGGATCACGACCGAGCTCGAGATGGCCGTGCCGCTGGCCGATCCGGTGAAGATCAGCCGGCTGCGGCTGACCAACGCCGGCGACACGCCGCGCACGGTCGTCGTGACGAGCTTCGTGGAATGGGTGCTCGGCACCGATCGCCAGCACACGCGGCACCAGCTTCACACGCGCCGGGATGAGGCGACGGGCGCGCTGCTCGCGCAGAACTTCTTCAACGAGGAGTTCGCGTCGCGCGTGGCGTTCTCGTGGATCAGCGAGCCGGTGACGAGCTGCACCGCGTCGCGCACCGCGTTCATCGGGCGCAACGGCGACCTCACGAGCCCCGCGGGCCTGGCGGTGGCCAATCTCGACGGCGACGTGGAGGGCGCTGGCGACGACCCGTGCGCCGCGCTCCGTTGCACGATCACCCTTCAACCCGGCGAGACGAGAGAGCTCGTCGCACTGCTCGGCGCCGCAAGGAGCGACGAGGAGGCACGCGCGATCATCGCGCGATGCGGGGCGCCGGCGCAGGCCGAGGCGGCCACCCGGCAGGCGGCGGATGCGTGGGAGTCGCGTCTCTCGACGATTCGCGTGCGCACGCCGTCTCCCGAGCTCGACGCGCTGGTGAACCGGTGGACGTTGTATCAGGCGCTGTCGTGCCGGATGTGGGCCCGCTCGGCGCTCTATCAGTCGAGCGGGGCGTTCGGGTTCCGCGACCAGTTGCAGGACGGCATGGCGTTCGTGTACACCGATCCGGACATCACGCGCGCGCACCTGATCCGGTCGGCCGGCCATCAGTTCGTCGAGGGCGACGTGCAGCACTGGTGGCACGAGCCGAGCGGGCGCGGGGTACGCACGCGGTTCTCGGATGACCTGGTGTGGCTGCCGTTCACGGCCGATCACTACGTGCGCGTCACCGGCGACACCGGCGTGTGGGAC
>JBJMNM010000536.1:0-2885 GCA_045804305.1 Gemmatimonadaceae bacterium
CGACCGCCGATCTCTCGCGCTACGGCGCCGTGGTCGTGGGACCACGCGCCTTCGCCGCCACCCCGGCGCTCGTGGCGAGCGCGCCTCGGCTCCAGGACTACGCGCGCGCCGGCGGCACCGTCGTGGTGCAGTATGGCCAGAACGAGATCCAGACGCCCGGCATCCTGCCGTACCCAGTGACCCTCGCGCGCACGGCGGCGCGTGTGACCGACGAGATGGCACCGGTGCGCGTGCTGGATCCCGGTGCCCGGCTGCTCGCATCGCCCAACCGCATCAGCCAGTCGGACTTCGAGCACTGGGTGCAGGAGCGCGCCGTGTACATGCCGAGCACCATCGACCCACACTACCGAACGCTGCTCGAGATGCACGATCCCGGCGAGCCGCCGAACGAGGGGGCCGTGCTCATCGCGCCGCTGGGCAGAGGCGCGTACGTGTACACGACGCTCGCACTGTTCCGGCAGCTGCCGGCCGGCGTGCCGGGTGCGGCGCGGATCTTTCTCAACCTGCTCGCGGCGGATGGGCGCGCGGCGGCCGTCACGTCGGCGCAACCGTGATGGCTCGCGTGTACTGGTCATCCCGACACTCGCTTCGCTCGCGCGGGATGACCAGCGTCTCGTGAGGCGCACTCCAGGAGCGTTGGCGCTCGCGTCGCTCGTCCTGATCGCCGCCTGCAGGAGCGACGGCCGTTCGGTGCTGACCGTGTACTCGCCGCACGGCAAGGAGCTGCTCGAGCATTACGAGCAGGGATTCGAGGCGGCGCATCCCGACGTGGACGTGCAGTGGGTGGACATGGGCTCGCAGGAGGTCCTCGACCGCCTGCGGGCAGAGAAGGCCAATCCGCAGGCGGATCTCTGGTTCGGCGCGCCGGCCGAGATCTTCGCGCGTGCGTCGAGCGAAGGGCTGCTCGAGCCGTACACGCCAACGTGGGCGGACAAGGTGCCGGCCGGGGCCCGGGATCCGCGCGCGCAGTGGTTCGGCACGTACATGACGCCGGAAGTGATCGCGTACAACTCGCACGCGGTGACGGCGGCGGATGCACCGAAGGACTGGGATCAGGTGCTCGATCCCAAGTGGAAGGGCAAGGTGCTGATCCGGGATCCGATCGCGAGCGGTTCGATGCGTGCGATCTTCGGCGCGATCCTGGCGCGCTCGATCGCGCAGACCGGGAGCACGGCGCAGGGATGGGAGTGGCTGCGGCGCCTGGACGCGAACACGAAGGAGTACGTCCTCAACCCCGCGCTGCTGTACCAGAAGCTGGGGCGCGAGGAGGGGACGATCACGCTGTACAACATGCCCGACATCGCGACGCTCGAGCAGCGCACGAAGACGCCGGTGGGCTACGTGATCCCCAGCAGCGGTACGCCACTGCTGGTGGACGCGATCGGCGTCGTGCGCGGCGCCAAGCACCCCGAGCTCGCGAAGCAATTCTACGAGTACGTGACCACGCCGGCGGCGCTCACGGACGCGGCGAAGAACTTTCTGCGCATCCCGGCGCGCACCGATCTGCCGGTCGACTCGCTTCCACCCGTCGTGAAGCAGGCGCGGACGGAGGTGAAGCCGATGCCGGGCGACCAGCGGTTGATCCAGGACAGCCTGGACACGTGGATGAAGTTCTGGGACGCCAACATCCGCAACAGTCGCCGAGGCAAGTGAAAGACTCCGTTCAGGGCGCGCTCGTCCTGGAGCATGTCACTCGGCGCTATCCGGGCAACCCCGATCCGTCGGTGGAGGATCTCTCGCTCACGATCGCGCCGGGCGAGCTGCTCGCGCTCGTCGGGGCATCCGGCTCCGGCAAGACGACGACGCTGCGCATCGCCGCCGGCTACGAGATCCCGGACAGCGGGCGCGTGTTGCTCGCCGAGGGCGATTCGCCGCCGCGAGACATCACGCGCGAGCCCCCGCAGCGCCGCGGCTTCGGTATGGTGTTCCAGCACTACGCGCTCTTTCCGCACATGCGCGTGGAGGAGAACGTGGCCTTCGGGCTGGAGGCGCGCGGCATCGGGAAAGCCGAGCGGCTCGCGCGCGCTCGCGAGGCGCTCGACGGCGTTGGACTCAGCGACAAGGCGGCACGGCCGGTGCAGGCGCTGTCCGGTGGCGAGCAGCAGCGCGTCGCGCTCGCGCGCGCGCTGGTGATCACGCCGCGCGTGCTGCTGCTGGACGAGCCCCTTTCCAATCTGGATCCCGCGCTGCGGCAGAGCACGCGCGACGAGCTGCGCGCCATGCTGCGGCGCTCGGGGGTGACGGCGCTCTTCGTCACGCACGATCAGGAGGACGCATTTGCGGTTGCCGATCGCGTCGCCATGCTCGAGCGTGGACGACTGCTGCAGGTCGGTCCCCCCGAGTCGCTCTATCACGAGCCCGCCACACGGACCGTGGCGGAGTTCGTGGGGCGAGCCGCGGTCGTGCCGGCCGAGCGAATCGGTGGGGGTGACCAGGTGCGCATCACGATCGATGGCGTGGCGCTCACGGCGCCTGCTCGGCAGCAGGCCGAGGCCAGCGACGGTGCCGTGCTGGCGGTACTTCGCCCGGAATCACTCGCGCTCGTGCTGGACGAGTCCACGCGGGCGTGGCGCGGCGAGGTGGTGGGTCGGCGCTTTGCCGGCGGGCATGTGGTCTATCGCGTCCGGTTGAGCGGCAGCATCGAAGTGGAGGTGATCGGCGACGGCGCGGGGGCGCGCGAGGGTGGGTACACAGGCGTACGGCTGGCCGGCGTGCCGGTGGCGGTGGTGCCGGCGTGAACGCGCTCGCGCGGCGCATCGCCGGTGCACGCAATAGAGGTGTGGCGGTCGTCGCGCTCGTGCTGCTCGCACTGCTGTTGTGGAGCGTGGTCTACCCGAACGTGGCGGTGATCGTCGGCAGCTTCGAGCGCGGCCTGACGGATTGGC
>JBJMNM010000537.1:0-2997 GCA_045804305.1 Gemmatimonadaceae bacterium
GACCCGAGCGGTGGTTGATCGAGTGTGCCCGAGCGGCGGTTGTCCTGGAGCGAGGGGCCGGCCCGAGCGGCGGTTGCCGAGCGGCGCGTGACAAGCCCGAGCGGCTGTCGCGTAAACATCTGGCCGGCTGACGCCGCCCGCACCATATTGGCCGGGTGAACAGGACTACGCCGCCTCCGAGCGAGCGTTTGCGAACCCCGACCAGCACGGAGTCGGGGGTGCGCGAGCTGATCGCCATCCGCGAGATCGTGCATGCCTTCCTCACCGCCGACCGGCCGGAGGAGGTCTTTCAGTTCGCCCTCGACCGGGTGAGCCCGCTCGTCGGCGCGAGCTTCGCCTGCGTCTACCTGGTGGACGGCGCGAGTGAGCTGATGCGCCTCGCGGCCGTGCACAACTGGCCGTCCAAGTTCACTCCGTTCCTCGGCGAGATGCGCGTGCGGCTCGGCTTCGGGCCGAGCGGCGAAGCGGCGGCGGAGCGACGCGTGATCGAGGTGCCCGACGTGCTCGCCGACGGCTCGCTCGAGGACTGGGCCGAGGTCGCGAACGAGCTGGGCTTCCGCGCGATCGTCGCCCTCCCGCTCCAGACGGGCGACGGCGTGCTCGGCGCGGTCGCCTTCTACTTCGCGCAAGCCGGCGCGATCAGCGCGGAAACCCGATCGCTGCTCCGCATGGTGGCGGATCAGATGGCGGCGACCGCCCAGAAGGCCCGTCTCATCGAAGATCTCCGTCGCGCGAATGCCGCGCTGCTCGAGACCAACGCGGAGCTCGAGCGGCAGTACGTCGCGCTGCTCGACGCCCGCCGCGTGAAGGACGAGTTCCTCGCCAACATCTCGCACGAGCTGCGGACGCCGCTCACCGCGGTGATGGGATATCTGGCGCTCATGGACGAGGGGCTGGCCGGCCCGGTGACGCCGGAGCAGCGCAAGACGATCGCCCAGGTCAAGACGTCGAGCGAGCAGCTGCTCGAGCTGATCGGCGACCTGCTCGAGCTCACGACGCTGAAGCGCGGCGGGCTCGAGGTGGTGCCCACCGAGTTCGACGTACGCGATCCGCTGCACGACGCCGTCGCCAACACGCGTGGGCGCGCCGAGGCGGTGGCGCTGCGGATCAGCGAGCCGGAGCAGGGCACCGTGATGGTCAGCGACCGCCGCAAGATCGCCAAGATGCTCGTCGCGCTCCTGAGCAACGCGTACAAGTTCACCCGGAGCGGCGAGATCCGGGTGTCCGTCGAGGTTCACAACGGCCGCGCGGTCTATCGCGTACAGGACACGGGGATCGGCATCCCGGACGAGATGCAGCAGCTCGTGTTCGACGAGTTCCGTCAGGTGGACGGATCGAGCACGCGTCGCTTCGGCGGCTCGGGGCTCGGCCTCTCCCTGGCGCGGCGGCTCGCGCGGCTGCTCGGCGGGGAGATCGAGGTGGAATCCGCGCCCGGCGAGGGCTCCACGTTCCGCGTGAACCTGCCGCTCGAGTATCGGGACGCGGAGCGCGACTAGCCCTCCCTGCCGGCGGCGGCGCCCGGTTAAGCTTCAATGCATCGCCAACCGGCTCGCCGGTGTCCAACCTCAGGACGCCGACGTCACGCTTTCCGCTCACGCGCTTCACTTCCGCATCGCGGTCCCATGAACCAGTCCCAGCGCACGCTGCAGGAGTACCACTCCACGCTTCCCCCCGCCGAAGTGCTGGGGCGCGCCAAGCAGTTCTTCTCGTCGCGCAACAGCATCTACGCGACCTTCCTCGAGAAGGAGGGACGGAACTTCGTCACCTTCCGCGGGCAGGGCGGAGAGGAGCTCGTGATCTCGGCGCTCGACCAGGACGGCGCCACGCTGGTGAGTGGCTCCACGTACCTGTTCGACATGCAGGTGGCGCGCTTCTTCAGCACGCTGCCGCCGTTCGAGCTCGTGGAAGACCTGCTGCCCGCGGGGCCGGCCGCGCTCCAGGCGCCGGACGACTCGAACTCGGTGCAGCCATGACGGCGCCGTTCGTGTCGCAGATCCGCGCGCGCCGCGACGTACTTCAGCTCACCCCCGCCGGAGCGCCCGCGATCACGGTGCGCGTCGAGATGCCCGAAGTATGGGACACGGTGCGCGCATCGGTCTCGCCCAGCACGCCGGTATCCGTGCTCAAGCAGGCGGCGCTCGACGCGCTCGATCCGCAAGGCGATCCACCGGATGCGTTCGTGATGAAGCTGCGCGGCTTCGAGGTGCTCGACGAGAGCGAGTCGCTCACCAACGCGGGTGCGGTGGATGGGTCGATCTTCCTCCTCACCTACCGCCGCCGGCGTCCCGTCCGCTGAGCACGACCGCCGCTTCCGCCGCCTCGCACGCGCACGGCGTGCGTACCGACGCCGCCGCGCTGCGCGACGCGCTCGTGCGCCTGCGCACGGAAGTGCAGCGTCGGATCGTCGGCCAGGAAACGGCGCTCGACGAGATTCTCATGGCGCTCGCGGCGGGCGGCCACGCGCTGCTCGTGGGCGTGCCGGGTCTCGCGAAGACGCTGATGATCCGCTCCATCGCCGAGGCGCTCGCGCTCGACTTTCGCCGCATCCAGTTCACACCGGATCTGGTGCCGAGCGACATCACCGGCAGCGAGATCCTCGAGGAGGATTCCGCGACCGGCGCGCGCAGCTTCCGGTTCGTGCGCGGTCCCATCTTCGCCAACATCGTCCTCGCCGACGAGATCAATCGTGCGCCGCCGCGCACGCAGGCCGCGCTGCTCGAGGCAATGCAGGAGCATCGCGTCACCGCGGCCGGCGAGTCGCTGCGCCTGCCCGAGCCCTTCTTCGTGCTCGCCACGCAGAACCCGATCGAGCAGGAGGGGACCTATCCCCTCCCCGAGGCGCAGCTCGACCGTTTCCTGTTCGACGTCCGCGTCGGATACCCGACGGCTTACGACGAGGTATCGATCCTCCGCTCCACGACCGGAGCGGAGCAGCCCGCGCTGCGCCCCGTGCTCGGCGCCGACGAAGCGGTCGCCCTTCAGCGCGCCGTGCGCGAC
>JBJMNM010000538.1:0-6773 GCA_045804305.1 Gemmatimonadaceae bacterium
CGCCGCGGAACACCGCGAGCTGCGCGTCGAGAACCGCTCGCTCAAGCAGGAGATCAAGCGACGCGAGGGGCCCGCCGGCGCGCGTCCCGTGGGCAACAGCCGGAGCTGGCTCGACGTGCTCCGCCTCGCCGAGACCGTTGCACCGACGGAGTCCACGGTGCTGATCCAGGGCGAGTCCGGAACGGGTAAGGAAGTGATCGCGCGCTACATCCACGAGCTGTCGGCGCGTGCCGAGCGCACGTTCGCGTCGATCAACTGCGGTGCGCTGCCGGAGAGCCTGCTGGAGAGCGAGCTGTTCGGACACGTGAAGGGATCGTTCACGGGCGCGATCAAGGACAAGAGCGGGCTGTTCACCGCCGCGGCAAAGGGCACGTTCTTCCTGGACGAGATCGGAGAGACGACGCCCGCCACCCAGGTGAAGCTGCTGCGCGTGCTCCAGCATCGCGAAGTGATCCCTGTCGGTGCCACCGATCCACAGCCGATCGACGTGCGACTGATCGCGGCGACGAACCGCGAGCTTGAGGAGGAGATTCGCCGCGGCGCCTTCCGCACCGATCTCTATTACCGCCTCAACGTCATCGCGCTGCATCTACCCACGCTGCGCCAGCGCGCCGACGACATCCCGCTGCTGGCCGAGCACTTTCTGGCGCGCATCGCCGACCTGCGCCAGGAAGCACAGAAGAGCCTCTCGTCCAACACGCTCGACGCGCTCGTGAGCTACTCCTGGCCCGGTAACGTGCGAGAGCTGGAAAATGCGCTCGAGCGCGCCGTGATTCTCACGCCGGGCGACGAGATCATGCCCGCCGCGCTCCCCGAGCGCGTCACCCAGCGCGTGAGCGAGCCGCTCGTGGCCGAGCGTACGCCCACGAATCCCACGCTCGAAGCCGTGGAGCGCGCGTACATCATGTGGGTGCTCCAGAGCGAAAGCGGCAACAAGAGCCGCGCCGCCGAAGTGCTCGGCATCGACCCTTCGACGCTGTATCGCAAGCTCTCACGGTACGGCGTGGAGGCATGACGACGACTCGTCCCACAGGAGGAGTGGAGCGAGTGTCGGGAAGCACGGTCGACAAGGCGCTGTCGCCGACGCGGCCGGCGTGGCTGGTGCCCGCGCTCGTGACACTCATTGCCACCGTGGTCGCGTGGTGGGCCAGCGTGCCGTATGTCGTGGGCGTCTTTCACGACGACGGCGTGTACGCCTTGCTGGGCAAAGCCATCGCTTCGGGTCAGGGCTTTCGCTACATCCAGCTTCCGGGCGCCCCGGCGGCAACGCACTATCCGCCGCTGTACCCGCTGGTGCTGGCGTTGCTGTGGCGTGTCGCGCCGACCTTTCCCGAGAACATTCCCATCCTGCTCGGCCTCAACGTGCTCTGCCTCGGCGCGGCGGCGCTCGGCCTGTATCTGTTGCTGCGCCGGCGCCTGGGTTGGCGTGAGGAGCAGGCCGCGGCCGTGTCGCTCGTCGGAATCCTTTCCACGCCGGTGCTCACGCTGGCGAGCGCGGTCCTCTCGGAGCCGCTGTTCCTCGCCGGATTGTTTCCCGTGCTGCTGATGGCCGAGCGGGCCGTCGACCGACGCGATGCCCGATTGGTCGTCGGGACAGGAGTGGCAGTCGGTCTCCTGATGCTCGAGCGCACGCATGCCGTGGCGCTGCTTGGCGCGGTCGTACTGATGCTTCTCCATCGTCGCGCCTGGCGTTGCGCCGGTCTCTTCATGTGCGCGGCCGCGATCGTGCAGCTCCCCTGGAATCTCTGGACGCGGACCGCCGAGTTGGTCGCGCCGCCGCTGCGAGGAGCGTACGGTTCATACGCCGGCTGGTTCGTCGAAGGTCTGCGCGCGGGTGGTCCCGCGCTGCTGATAAAGACCGCGCAGATCAACCTCCGTGAGCTCTGGCTGCTGCTCGGCGATCGGATCCTGCCTGGCCTTCCATCGCCCCTCGGCATGCTGGCAGTCGCGCTCTTCGCGGGCCTTCTGCTCGTGGGTGCGGCACGTGCCGCACGACGCCTGCCGGTGACGATCCTGTTTCTCGCGCTCTATCTGGGCATCGTACTGATCATCGCCGGCACGCCATGGCGGTACGTCTGGGCAGCGTGGCCGTTCTTCGTCGTGCTCGCCGTCCTCGGTGCCGGAGAGGCGCTCGCGCGCGTCGGCGCACCGAAGGTGCGCGTGGCCGTCGGTGTCGTGCTCCTCGTTCCCTTCGCCGCGTTGCTCCACACGGAGGCTCGCGCGTTCGCCGTGCGCGAATGGGAGCGTCCCGCGCGGCGCGCGGCACGTCAGGCAATTCCGGTGGTGGAGTGGGTTCGCCACAACACCGCGCCCACGGACATCGTGCTGGCGGAGTGTGAAGAGGTGGTCATGCTGTTCGCGGGACGGCGCTCCGCACCGCCCGGCGATTTCACGGCGATGGAGTACCTGAAGCCACGCACGCCGGAAGATGATCGCCACACGTTGTTGGCCATGCTTCAGGCCGTGCCCGCGCACTATGTAGTCTCCCTCATGCCGCGAGTGCAGGTGGCCGCCCGCACGCTGGGAACGGAGCGGCCGGCGCTTCGGGAGCTTCCGGGCCTGCCAGGTGCGGCCGTCTTCAGGGTGGAGCGATGACCGCCGTCGCGATCGGCACCGAGCCGCGCAGCGAGTCCTCCGCGCAGCAGGCTGCCACGTGGTGGCCCGTGGCGCTGATCGGCGTTGCCGCGCTCGGACTTGCCATGGGCGTGCTGATCATCGACGCCGCGCCCGTTGGTGTATTCGCCGACGATGCCTTCTACGTCATCCTCGCCCGCTCGATCGCCGAAGGTCGGGGATTCCGCTTTCTCAACCTGCCGGGGTCGCCGGCGGCGACGCACTTCCCGCCGGGTTATCCGCTCGCGCTCGCGGCGCTCTGGCGCGTCGCGCCCGGATTTCCCGCCAACCTGATCGTCTTCAAGGCATTCAATGCGGTCTGTCTGGCGGTGATCGCGCTGGGCGTGGCCCGATTTGCGCGCGCGCGGCTGGGTGACGAGCGCCTTGCCGTCGCCGCCGGCGTCGTCACCGCCGTCAGCATGCCATTGCTCATCCTCGGCAACATGCTGCTTTCGGAGCTGTTCTTCCTGGCGTTGGTCGTCATGCTGCTTCACGCGCTCGAGCGCGCCACGGAGTCGCCCGTGTCGCGCGGCCAGCTCCTTGGACTGGGCGCGGCGATCGCGGCGTGCACGCTCGTGCGGACGCATGGCATCGTTCTCGTCCCCGCGACCGCCGCCCTGCTGCTCGCGCGCCGGCGGTGGCGCGATGCGGCGATCGTGAGCGGCGCGGCCGTGTGCTGTCTGCTGCCGTGGCAGCTCTGGAGCGCGCGCCATGGCGGCACGCTGCCGGCGCCCCTGCTGGGACAGTACGACTCCTACGCTCGGTGGTGGATGCAGGGCTACCATTCGATGGGCCCACGCATCCTCACCCTCACCATCGCGAAGACCGTCGACGAATCGCTCGGCATGTTCGCCGTACTCTTCTCGCCGATGCGAGGCAGGCTCGCGCACGCCGTCACGTTGCTGCTGCTCGCTGTCGCAGCGGCGCTCGGTGCGCGCGTCGTATGGCGCCGCATGCCGGTGACGCTGCTCTTCCTGACGGGATACCTTGCGATCGTCGTGCTCTGGCCCGGTGCCCCATCGCGTTTCCTGTGGGGGATCTGGCCGTTCTTCCTGATTCTTCTCGCCGCCGGCGCGCGGGCGGCGTTGCAGCCACTCGCGTCGACACAGCTCCGGCGGGCCGCGGCTGCCGCGGGCATGTTGTGGCTGGTCATGGGGTATGCGGCGTACGAAGTGCGCGGCTTTCGCGGGCGCTGGTGGTCCAGCATCGCACGCGGCAGCACCCCACGCATCGAGGCGGCCGTGCAGTGGACCCTCGAGCACACCACCCCGAACGACGTGATCGCCGCTGACGACGACGGAGCAGTCTTCCTGTATACCGGACGTCCGAGCGTGCCCGCCCGCAGCTTCACCACGGCGGAGTATCTCACCGGCAGGCCTTCCAACTCGTCCGAGGACCTCTCGCTGGTCCTCGACGCCTATCCGGTGCGCGCCGTGGTGGTGGGCACGGCGGGCGCCTACGAGGCAGCGGCGTCACTCACCGTTCTACCGAAACCGCGATTGTCGCCCGGAGAGCAGTATCCAGGCGGCGCCGCTTTCACCGTACTTCCCCGATGACGAACGACACCCGTCCCGCGCTGAGTCTGGCCGCGAAACCACGGGAGCTCACTCCACTCGACCCCGCAACGCTGCGGCTGTCGGTGCTGATCCCGGTGTACAACGAGCGCAACACCATCGAGACGATTCTCGATCGCGTGCACGCGTCGCCGGTGCGCACCGAGATCATCTGCGTCGACGACTGTTCCACGGATGGTACCCGCGAGCGTCTCGTGGAGCTCGAAAAGGCGGGATACGTCCATCGCCTCATCCTCCAGCCGCACAACAGCGGCAAGGGGGCGGCGATCCGCACCGCGTTGGCGGCGAGCACGGGGGACATCGTGATCGTACAGGACGCGGATCTGGAGTACGATCCACACGACTGGCCGGCCCTGCTGCAGCCGATCATCGACGGCAAGGCCGACGCCTGCTTCGGCTCACGCTTCCTGGGCGGCCCGCACCGCGTGCTCTACTACTGGCACTCGGTGGGCAACACCATCCTGACGACCTTCTGCAACATGCTGGTGAACCTGAACCTGACGGACATGGAGACGTGCTACAAGGCGGTGCGCGGCGAGGTCGCGCGCTCGCTGCACCTCACGTCCGACCGGTTCGGGTTCGAGCCCGAGATCACCGCGCGGCTCGCGCAACGCGACGCCCGTATTTACGAGGTGCCCATCTCCTACGCCGGACGTACCTACGCGGAGGGCAAGAAGATCAATTGGCGCGACGGCGTGGCGGCAATCTGGCACATCGTGAAGTTCGCGCTCATCCGATGACTCGACGCGACTGGTTGGCTGCCGGTGTGGTGGCGGCGCTCGCACTCGGCGCCACCGTGACGAGCATCGGACACGACTTCACCTTCGACGACCGCTACGTGGTTCTGGCGAACGGGCATGTCCATCAACTGCGCAACCTGCTCACGTTGTTCGGACAGACGTACTGGCCGATCGAGCTGGGCGGGGACGGCTATCGGCCGGTGGTGATGTCGCTCTTCACGCTCCAGTGGGTGGCGGGGAGCGGCGCGCCGTGGGTCTTTCATCTCACCAACATCATTCTCGCCGTCGCCACGGCGCTCGCGGTGCAGTGGTGCGCCGCCGCGATCCTGCCGGCGGCGGCGGCGTGGGCCGCCGCGGCGCTGTACGCCGTGCATCCGGTCCACGTCGAGGTGACGGGCAACGTCGTAGGCCAGTCGGAGCTGATCGTCGCGCTCTGTCTCAGCCTCGCGATGGGGATCTACCTGCGCGCGCGGCGGCGGGGGTGGCTCCGGCCGCGCGATGCTGCCGGCGTGCTGGCGCTCTATGCCATCGGACTGTTCGCCAAGGAACACGCCATCGTGCTCCCGGGGCTGCTCCTCGCCGCGGAGGTCACGGTGATCCACGACAGCGGGTGGCGTAGCCGAGTAGCCGCGATGCGGAAGTTCGCGCTCCTCGTCGTCGCCGTCTCCGTGGCATACCTGTTCGTGCGCAGCCTCGTGCAGAAGGACCTCGCGGGGTTCGTGCCCTTCCCGGTGTTCCGCTTTCTGCGCATGTCGGCGTTCGACCGAGTCGCGACGATGATGACGGAGATGCCACGCGTCGCCCGGCTGCTGGTGTTCCCGTCGCACCTGAGTGGGGACTACTCGCCGACGGAAGTCGCGGTGCAGCGGGGATTCGATCTCGCCCAGCTTCCGGGGATCTTCCTGATCTTCGGGTGCGTGCTGCTCGCTGTCGCGCTGCGAAAGCGGGCGCCGGTCGTGAGCTTCGGCCTGTCGTGGGTCATGGTCGCGTTCCTGCCGGTGAGCAATCTGCTGGTTCCCGCGGGATTCGTGACGGCGGAGCGCACGCTGTTCTTCCCGAGCGTCGGAGTCGTGCTGATTGCCGGTGCGATCGTGGAGCGCCTGATGCGCGACGAGCGAATCGCGCTGCGGGGGGCCGCGCTCGCAGGGGTCGCCGTACTGATCGCGCTCGGCCTCGCGAAGAGCATCGACCGGCAGCGGGTGTGGAAGAACAACGACATCTTCTTCGACCAGCTCGTGAAGGACGAGCCCAATGGCTACCGGGCGCACTTCCTCCGCGGCCGCCACATCGGGTCTCACTACCGGCTGCGGGAGACGGAGCAGGAGTACAAGCGCGCGATTCGGCTCTTTCCGTACGACGTTCCGATGATGTTGGCCATCTCGTCCGACTACTATCGTGCGGGCATGTGCGGCCCCACGACGGCGCTGTTGACCTGGACCTACGCGGTGGAACCGCTCCTGAGCGAAGGGCGCTATCAGTACGTGGAGTGCCTGGGCCGCCTCGGTCGGTGGGAGGAATCGAGGGCCGCGGCGCTCGACGCGCTTCGCGTCGCCTCGATTGGTGAGGGGCGGAGAATTCGTGGCGCATTCGTCGTCGCGGACAGCGCACTCGGACGCCGGCGGCGTAAGGGCCGGGCAGGTCAGGTGGCGCGCGTCTCGCAAACTGCTAGAGACACGGCGATTTCCCGTAGCGCCGGACCGGCTCCCGCCGCGGCCGACGCACGTAACTGATTGCCATGTACTCTGTTGCGCGAACCGCCTCACGCGGTCCATCGGTTGCTTAACACACCGGTGTCACCCCACCAGCAGTTCTGCCGTCGACGGCCCTGCGCCGTCATTAATCTCGA
>JBJMNM010000539.1:0-18536 GCA_045804305.1 Gemmatimonadaceae bacterium
GCGCGTGCTCGCGCGCGACAGCGCCGTGACGGGACAGGAGCTCGACCAGAAGCGCGCCGCGTACGCCGCGGCGGTCGCCAACTCCGGCGCCATGGAGGCGAACCTGCGCCGCCTCACTCAGACGCGTCAGTACACGCGTGTCACCGCGCCCTTTGCCGGCGTCGTGACGGCGCGCAACGTGGACATCGGCTCGCTCATCACCGCCGCCGGCGCCACCAGCGCTCCGGTGGCCGCGGGTGGCACGCCCGGCGCCGGATCGGGGATGCTGTTCCGCGTCGCGCAGACCGACACCGTGCGCACGTACATCACCGTGCCCGAGGCGTACGCCACCTCGATCAGAGCGGGCCTCGCGGCCGACGTGCAGGTGCAGGGAATTCCCGGGCGGCATTTCACCGGTCACGTGCTGCGCACGTCCCGCTCGCTCGACGCGTCGTCGCGCACGCTGCTGACCGAGATCGACGTGCCCAACCACGACTTCGCGCTGCTCCCCGGCATGTTCGCCCAGGCGCGGCTTCAGTTCCCCCGGGTCACGCCGCCGCTGCTCCTGCCGTCCAGCAGCCTGCTCATCCGGTCGAGCGGTCCGCAGGTCATGGTCGTCGAGCCGGCGGCGAGTGGCGGGTCGGCCGTGGTGCGACTGCGGCCGGTGCAGATCGCGCGGGACTACGGCAGCACGGTGGAGATCGCGAGTGGGTTGATGGACGGCATGACCGTGGTGCTCAACCCGGGTACCGAGATCATGGACGGGGCGAAGGTCCGCGTCGGGGAGAGGCGAGCCCCCTAGTCGGCTCGCCGCGGACGCACCCTCTACCCAGCGGAACCGCGTCGGCCGGCGTACTCTGTGCAGACGCCCGCGCTCGTGCGCGCCTCATTCCGCATTCCCAGAACAGGTTAGTGTCTACGCTGCTCGATGGCTGGTCCACGGCGCGGCGAGGTACCGGTGTTGGCCGGCTGCCTCGCCCGTTGCGCTTCGCCCCACGCCTCGCCGTGGCGCTCGTGCTCTCCCTGAGCGCGTGCCTGCACGCACCGCAGCCGAGGATCGGGGGGCAGCCCGCCGCGCCGGCATCGCCCAGCGAGCCGTGGCGCGCGCCGCGTGGGACTGTTCCATCCGAGCCGCGTCCCGATCCGGCCAGGGCGGTCGCCGCGCTCCCGGCTGATCTCGCGCCGCGCGCCGACTCGCTCATGCTCGGCGACGTGGTCGACATCGCCCTGCGGAACAACCCGCAGACACAGCTCTCGTGGGCGCAGGCGCGTGCGGGGGCCGCGACATACGGGGCAGCGTCGGCGGCCTACATACCGACCGTCGACGCCTCGTCCAACGTGTCGTACTCGCAGACGACCGTAGGGCAGACTCTGGGCGGCACCGGAAGACGCAGCTCCGTCACGCCCGCCGTGTCGCTGAATTATCTGCTGTTCGACTTCGGTGGGCGCAGCGGCAGCGTGGCCGCGGCCCGCGCCGCGGCCATCGCGCTCGACCTCACGCACAACGCCACCCTCCAGAACGTCGCACTGGAGGTGCAGAACGCCTATTTCACCTTCCAGGCCTGGCGCGGACTCGTGGCCGCGGCGCGGCTCAACCTCGCGCAGGCGGACACCACGCTGAATTCGGCGCGCCAGCGCAACAGAGCCGGCGTGGCCACCATCGCCGACGTCCTCCAGGCGGAAGTGAGTCAGGCCCAGGCCACACTGGACCTCGAGACGGCGCTGGGCACCTACCAGACGTCGCGCGGCGCGCTCGCGGTGGCGATGGGAGTACCGGCGAACGCACGGTTCGAGGTCGCGCCGGTCATCGACAGCATCCCCGTCGCCCTTGCCGCGGCCGACGTGGATACATTGATCAACCGCGCGCTCGAGAATCGCCCGGACCTCGCGGCCGCGCGCGTCGAGATACTTCAATCGCAGGCACAGGTGCGCGTCGCCCGGTCGGCGGAGTTTCCGTCCGTCAACCTCAGCTCCTCCGCGACGCATCCGATCTCCAGCTCTCCGAACGCATCCGGGACGACGTTCAGCGTGAACCTCGGCATCGCCATCCCCATCTTCAATCTCGCGCGGCCGTACAACGTGATGGCCGCGGAGGCGCAGGTGGACGCGTCCAACGCGCGGGCAAATCTTCTTCGCACGCAGGTGGCGCAGCAGGTGTTCACCTCGTATTACGCGCTGCAGACCGCGACGCAGCGCGCCCGCACCACCGACGTGCTGCTCGCCAGCGCCACGCGCAACGAGGAAGCAGCGCGCGCGCGCTATCGCGCCGGCGTGGGCACCATCCTCGATCTCGTCACCGCCACGGCCGCACTCGGGAGCGCACGCGCGCAGCAGGCGCAGGCACGCTGGGTGTGGGCCAATGCACTGGCGCAGCTCTCTCACGACGTCGGCGTGCTCGGCCCGCGCGGCGAATCCCTCATTCCGCTCGCGGCGGACTCCACCCGGATCCGCCGATGACCTCCGATAGAGTGCCGCGCTCTCCTATGCGTTCGATCCCATCCCGCGTCGTGCTGGCCGGCGTGGCCGCGCTTCTCGTGCTCGCCACCGGCTGCTCCAAGAAGCAGGACGCGCGGAGCCGTCCACCCGTGCCGGTCGTCGTCGCGCGCGTCAAGAAGGCCGACGTGCCCTACACCATCGAGGCGAACGGCGTGGTCACCCCGCTCCAGGCCGCATCGGTCACGGCGCAGGTCGAGGGGATCATCCAGCGCGTGGCCTTCCGCGAGGGGCAGGACGTGGTGAAGGGTCAGGTGTTGTTCGAGATCGACTCGCGTCCCTACCGGGCGAGCTACCAGCAGGCGCTCGCGAATCTCGCGCGCGATCGGGCCAATGCCGAGAACGCGCAGCGCGAGGCACAGCGGTACGCGACGCTGGCGCAGCAGGACTACGTGACGCGCGAGCAGGCGGATCAGCAGCGGGCCAATGCCGCGAGCACGGCGGCCAACGTGGCGGCGTCGCAGGCCGCGCTGGCGAGCGCGCGGTTCAATCTCGACAACACCACCATCCGCGCGCCGATCTCCGGTCGCACGGGTGGACTGCTCGTGCGCGAGGGCAATCTCGTGCGCGCCTCGGGCACCACGCCACTGGTGGTGATCAACCAGGTCAGTCCGATCCTGGTGCGTTTCGCGATCCCATCCACGCAGCTCCCGCTCCTCCAACGCTACGGCACGGCCGGCGGCCTCGTCGTGCAGGCGACGCCGAATACCGGAACTGCGTCGAGCGTAGACTCGAACGCGGCGGGCCCGATCGGCCTCAGCGTAGGCAGCGATCCCGGCCTGGCGGGCGGACCTCCGGGCGCGGGCCCCGCCGCGCAGCGTCCATCCGGAGCACCCTCGTCGCAGCTCGTGGCGCTGACGCAGCCGGAGCACGGTTCGCTCTTCTTCATCGACAACGCCGTGGACACCACGACCGGGACCGTACTGCTCAAGGCATCCTTCCCGAATCCGAACCGTCGGCTCTGGGCGGGGGAGTTCGTGACCACGAAGCTCGAGCTGTTCGTGGAGCAGAACGCGCTCGTGGTGCCGGCCACCGCCGTGGTGACCGGCCAGCAGGGACCGTACGTGTACGTGGTGAGCGACAGCATGACGGTCAAGCAGCGCCCCGTCACCGTCGAGCGCACCGCCGGCGCCATCACCGTCATAGCCGCCGGGCTCCGCGACGGGGATACCATCGTGAGCGAAGGTCAGTCGCGGCTCACGCCGAACTCGAAAGTCGTGATCAACACCCCGCAGGGGGCACCGGCCGGCGGCGTGGCCGGCGGACGTCGTGGCGGGCGCGGTGGTCCAGGAGGGCCCGCTGGCGCCGGAGGAGCAGGGAGGCCAGCGGGCGGCCCCGGTAATGCTGGTGGAGGCGCGGCACGCGCCACGGCGCCAGCGCCCTGACGCCGAGCCGCCGCGACGAGCGAGGAGGGCAGCGATGAACTTCACGGGACTCTTCATTCGGCGCCCGGTCATGACGACGCTGCTCATGACGGCGATCCTCGTGTTCGGCGTCGCGTCGTACCGCGGCCTCACGGTGAGCGACCTGCCCGCGGTCGACTTCCCGACGATCAACGTGAACGCCAACCTCCCGGGCGCGAGTCCGGAGACGATGGCGGCCACCGTCGCCACTCCGCTCGAGAAGTCCTTCTCGGCCATCGCCGGCATCGACAACATCACGTCGAGCAGCGGAACGGGAAACACCAACATCACCCTGCAGTTCTCCCCCGATCGCGACATCGACGCGGCGGCGCAGGACGTGAACGCGGCGATCTCCGCGACCCTCGCGTTCCTCCCCTCCACGATCATTCCGCCGTCGTATCGGAAGCAGAACCCGGCCGCGTCGCCGATCCTCTTCTTCGCGCTCACGTCCAAGTCGCTCTCGCTCGTCGCCATCGACGAGGTCGCCGAGACCACGATCGCGCAGCGGTTGTCGATGGTGGAAGGCGTGTCACAGGTGAACGTCTTCGGGGCGGCCAAGTACGCGGTGCGCGCCGACCTCGACCCTGCCCAGCTCACGGCGCGCGGATTGAGCATCAACGAGGTGGCGCAGGCGGTCCGCGCCAACAACGTCACCCTTCCGACCGGCGTGTTGTACGGCAAGGGCCGCACGCTCACGATCCAGGCGACCGGGCAGCTCCAGAATGCCGAGCAGTTCCGGAACATGGTCGTCGCCAACCGCAACGGCGCGCCGATCCACCTGGGCGATCTCGGGCGGGTGTACGACGGCGTCCAGAACACGCGGAACATCAGCTGGTACAACGGCGAGCCGGCGATCGTGCTGGCCGTGATGCGGCAGCCGGGCACGAACACCGTCGAGGTCGCGAACGCCGTCAAGGCGGCAATGAACGAGATCAAGCCGACGCTGCCGCCGTCGATCAACGTGATTCTCCGGTACGACCGCTCCGAGGGCATCCAGGCCTCGGTCCACGACGTGAAGGTCTCGCTGATCATCGCGCTCGTGCTCGTGGTCATCGTCATCTTCGTGTTCCTGCGCAACCCGATCGCGACGGCCATCCCGAGCCTGACGCTGCCGATGGCCATCGTCGGCACGTTCACGGTGATGTACGCGCTCCACTTCAGCATCGACAACCTCTCGCTGATGGCGCTCACGCTCGCGGTGGGCTTCGTCGTGGACGACGCGATCGTGATGCTGGAGAACATCGTGCGACACATCGAGATGGGAGAATCGCCGATGGACGCCGCGCTGCGGGGCGCCGAGGAGGTGGGCTTCACCATCCTCTCCATGACGCTCTCGCTCGCCGCCGTGTTCATCCCGCTCATCTTCATGGCGGGGGTGATCGGACGACTGTTCCGCGAGTTCGCCGTGACGATCAGCGTGGCGATCCTCGTGTCGGGATTCGTGTCGCTCACGTTGACGCCGATGCTGTGCGCCCGCTTTCTCAAGCCGCAGCAGCACGAGAAGCACGGCCGCCTCTACAACGCGTTCGAGCGGCTGTTCGACCGGCTCCTGCATGGGTACGAGCGGTCGCTCGCCTGGGCGATGGACCGGCGGCCGCTCACCCTCGTCTTCTCGGTGCTGATCCTCGTCGCCACCGGGTTCATGTTCGTCCGGATCCCGAAGGGACTGTTTCCGAGCGACGACACCGGACTGCTCAACGTGAGCACCCAGGCGGCGCAGGGTACGTCGTACGTGGAGATGGTGCGCCTCCAGCAGAAGGCGAACGCGCTCGTGGCGCGCGACACGTTCGTGGCCGCGTACATGTCGTCCGTCGGTCGAGGGAGTGGCGGCGACATGAACATCGTGCTCAAGCCGGCCGGTCAGCGGCCCCCGGCCGACCAGATGGTGCAGGAGCTGAGCCGGCGCCTCAGCCGCATTCCCGGGCTCAACGTGTTCGTGCAGAATCCGCCGAGCATCCGCATCGGCGGCCGCGGGTCACGCACGGCCTACCAGTACACGCTGCAGGGCAACGACGTGAAGACCCTGTATGCCGGCGCGCAGAAGCTCGAAGCCGCGATGCGCTCGCTGCCGCTGATCACGGACGTCAACAGCGATCTGGAGAACAAGAACCCGGTCGTCAACGTGCACATCATGCGCGAGCGCGCGGCGATGCTCGGGGTGACCCCCCTCGCCATTCAGCGTGCCCTCGCCAACGCCTTCAGCGAGCAGCAGGCCAGCACGATCTACACCGCCACCGACGAGTTCTGGGTGATCCTCCAGATTCGCGCCGAGGATCAGGCCGACGAATCGGCGCTCGCCAAGATGTACGTCACGAGCAGCACCGGACGCGTCGTTCCGCTGTCGGACATCGCGACGTTCCAGCGAGGCGTCGGGCCGCAGAGCATCGCGCACTCCGGGCAGCTTGCCTCGGTCACGATCTCGTTCAACCTCCCGCCGAACGGCGACCTCGGCGCCGCCGTCGCCAGGGTGAACGACCTCGCGGCACGTACGCTCCCGGCGAGCATCACCGGCAGCTTCTCCGGCACCGCGCAGGCGTTCCAGGATTCGCAGAAGGGCCTCGGCATCCTGCTGCTCATCACCGTCTTCATCATCTACATCATCCTGGGGATCCTGTACGAGAGCTTCGTCCATCCCGTCACGATCCTCACCGGACTGCCATTCGCCGCCTTCGGCGCGCTGCTCGCGCTCACGCTGACCGGCCAGCAGCTCGACGTGTACGGCTACGTCGGCGTCATCATGCTGATCGGCATCGTGAAGAAGAACGCGATCATGATGATCGACTTCGCCGTGGAGCGGGAGCGCGCGGAGCACACCACGCCAGCGAAGGCGATCGTCGAGGCGGCGACCGTGCGGTTCCGCCCGATCATGATGACCACGGTCGCGGCGATAGCCGGCACGCTCCCCATCGCGATCGGCTTCGGGCCCAGCGCCGCGAGCCGCCGCCCGCTCGGCATCGCCGTGGTGGGCGGGCTTGCGTTCTCGCAGATCGTGACGCTCTACGTCACGCCCGTCTTCTACACCTACCTCGACGACCTCCAGTCGTGGCTCGGCAGGATGTCGAGCCGGTTGCCGTGGGCATCCCCACCCGAGCGGCCGGCCGACGATCGACCACTCCCCGCCGGCGACTGAGGCCACGGCCGCATGAACGTCACCACGCTCTTCATCAAGCGCCCGATCATGACCACCCTCGTCATGATCGCCATCCTGTTCTTCGGCATCGTCGCCTACCGGAAGCTCCCGGTGAGCGATCTGCCGAACGTCGACTTCCCGACGATCAGCGTCACCGCCATTCTCCCGGGCGCCAGCCCCGCCACGATGGCGGCGACGGTCGCGACCCCGCTGGAGAAGCAATTCTCCACGATCGCCGGCATCGACAACATGACGTCCACGTCGAGCCTGGGGCAGACGCAGATCGTCATCCAGTTCTCCCTCGACCGGAACATCGACGCCGCCGCCCAGGACGTGCAGGCGGCGATCACGCAGACGCTGCGTGGCCTGCCGCAGGGCATCCTGCCGCCGTCATACCAGAAAACCAATCCAGCAGACGCGCCGATCCTCACGCTGGCGCTCACGTCGGACCAGCTCCCGTTGTCGGCGCTGAACGAGTTCGCCGAGACGACGATCGCGCAGCGCCTCTCGACCGTGGGCGGCGTGGCCCAGGTGCTCGTGTACGGCGCGCAGAAGTACGCCGTGCGCGTGCAGCTCGACCCCTCGCAGCTCGCGACGCGCAACCTCGCCCTCGAAGATGTGGCGACCGCCATCTCGAGCCAGAACGTCAATCTGCCTACCGGCGTGCTGTGGGGTCCCAAGACGGCGCTCACCATCCAGGCGTCCGGCCAGTTGGAAACGGCCGAGGAGTTCCGCGACCTCATCGTCACCTTCCGCAACGGCGCGCCCGTCCACTTGCGCGAGCTCGGCCGCATCACCGACGACGTCCAGAACAACAAGACGGCCAGCTGGTACGGCCAATCGCGGTCGATCGTCCTCGCCATTCAGCGCCAGCCCGGCACCAACACGGTCGAAGTCGCGAGCAACGTGAAGGCGGCGCTCGCGCGCGTGCAGGTGGACATCCCGCCGTCGGTCAAGGTGCAGGTGCTCTTCGATCGCTCGACGACGATCCAGGAATCGGTGCACGACGTCACCTTCACGCTCGAGATCACCCTCGTGCTCGTCGTGCTGGTGATCTTCCTGTTCCTGCGCAACCTGTCGGCGACGATCATCCCGAGTCTCGCCCTGCCGATGTCGATCATCGGCACCTTCTCGGTGATGTACCTGCTGAACTACAGCCTCGACAACCTGTCGCTCATGGCCCTCACGCTCGCCGTCGGCTTCGTGGTCGACGACGCGATCGTGATGCTCGAGAACATCGTGCGCCATCTCGAGATGGGAAAGTCGCGGATGCAGGCAGCGCTCGACGGCGCGGCGGAGGTCGGCTTCACGATCCTGTCGATGACGTTCTCGCTCGCCGCCGTGTTCATCCCGATTCTCTTCATGGGCGGCATCATCGGAAAGCTCTTCCACGAGTTCGCCGTCACCATCGGCGTCGCGATCCTCGTGTCCGGCGTGGTGTCGCTGACGCTCACGCCCATGCTCGCGAGCCGGTTTCTCCGCTCGACGCACGGCAAGGACCAGGGGAAATTCTACCGGAAGACCGAAGAGCTGTACGATCGCTGGCTCAAGGGATACGAGCGCAGTCTCGACTGGGTCATGGAGCGCCGCCGCGCGACCCTCGTGTTCTCGTTCGTCATCCTCGTGCTGACCGGTCTCCTGTTCGTCATCGCGCCGAAGGGCCTCTTCCCGACGGATGACACCGGGCAGCTCCTCGCAACGACCGAGGCGGCGGAGGGGGTCTCCTTCGACGCGCTGATCGCCGACCAGCAGCTCCTCGTGGCCGAGGTCGCGAAGGATCCCGACGTCCGCTCCGTCACTTCGGCGGTGGGCACCACCGCCGCGGCGAACCAGGGGCAGATGACGATCGATCTGAAGCCGCTCTCGGAGCGCAAGCGGAGCGCGGCCGAGATCGCCCGGGATCTCACCAAGGCGTCGCTGGCCGTCCCCGGCATCACGCTCTTCGTGCAGAACCCGCCCGCCATCTCCATCGGCGGCCTCGCGTCCAAGAGCTTGTACCAGTACACGCTCCTGAGCGGCGACCTGGACATGCTCAACCGCTCGGCTCGCGCGCTCGAGACGCGTCTGCGACAGCTCCCCTCGCTCGCGAACGTCACGAGCGATCTCCTGATCGAGAATCCGCAGGTCACCGTGGACATCAATCGCGAGCAGGCCGGACAGCTTGGCGTGTCGGCGTCGGAGATCGAGAACACGCTGTACGACGCATTTGGGCAGAAGCAGGTGTCCACGATCTACACGTCGACGAACAACTACTGGGTCGTGATGGAGCTGCTCCCCGAGTTCCAGCAGGACGTCGGCTCGCTCGGCAAGCTCTGGGTGCGATCGACACAGGGCAAGGTGGTGCCGCTGAGCACCGTCGCGAGCTTCCACACCGGCGTCGGTCCCGTGACGGTGAACCACTCCGGCCAGCTCCCGGCCGTCACCATCTCGTTCGATCTCGCCCCGGGCGTCTCGCTCGGGTCGGCGCTCGGCGACGTGGAGCGTGAAGCCAGGGAGGTGCTGCCGTCGGCGGTCGTCGGAAACTTCGCCGGCACGGCCGAGGCATTTCGCACCACGCAGCAGGGACTCGTGGTGCTGCTCATCCTCGCCGTCTTCGTGATCTACGTCATCCTCGGCGTGCTGTACGAGAGCTTCATCCACCCGATCACGATCCTCTCCGGTCTGCCCTTCGCCGCCTTCGGCGCGCTGGTCACGCTGATGCTCTTCCGACTGGACCTCGACGTGTACGGCTTCGTCGGGATGATCATGCTCATCGGCATCGTGGAGAAGAACGCGATCATGATGATCGACTTCGCGCTCGAGGTGCAACGCAGGGACAACCGCGAGCCGGCCGCGGCGATCGTCGAGGCGGCAAGCGTCCGGTTCCGTCCCATCATGATGACGACGATGGCGGCGCTCATGGGCGCGCTCCCGATCGCGGTCGGTTGGGGCGCCGGTGCCGCCAGCCGTCGGCCACTCGGGGTGGCGGTCGTGGGCGGGCTCGCGTTCTCCCAGCTCGTCACGCTCTACGTCACGCCGGTGTTCTACACCTATCTCGACGAGCTGCAAACCTGGTTCGCCAATCGGGGACACCGGAAGCAGCAAGGGCATCCGGCGGGACTGTCGCCGGAGCCCGCCGCCGACTAGGCGGAGCGCATGGCCAGATCATGCTCCTTGCGGATCGCGATCGCGCGACGGAACCGATCGAAGGCGATCCAGGACGTGCCCAGCCACACCGTACCGGTCAGCAATCCGCCGATCAGGTCCGTGGGCCAGTGGACCTGGAGGTAGAGTCGCGAGATGACGTTCAAGAGCGCCACCAGCACGGCGACCGCGAATGGCCAGCGCCATCCATGCTCGCGGTGCAGCACCAGAGCGACGGTGAAGTAGAACGCCACCACGAAGATCGCGTGGCCGCTCGGATATGATGACCAGGCGTACAGGCCACGCCCCGGAAAGAGATCGGGCCGTTGACGTCCGGTCTGCGACTTGAGCGTCATGTTGAGCAGGAGGGCACCCAGCGCGATGGTCACGAGATGCACCGCCAGCAACGGGCGGTGGCGCCATCGCCACAGCCATAGCGCCGTCAGAAGCACCAGCGGTGTCATGGTGAGGTTCGTGCCGGTGTACGGAATGATCAGCATCAGCGCGTCGAGCTCTCGCGGCAATGGATGGTCGTTGAACCAGCCAAGCATCGCCCGCTCCCACGATGTCCCATTGTGCCAGTCTGCACTGCGGCTGAGCATGAAGCCGAATGCGTTTCCCATCAGCGAGCTCACGGCCAGCGCCAGCGCCGTATCGAGCGCGAGCCGAAAAGCCGCGCGCGCCGTCGGGCCGGAAAGCCGCCGGTCAGGACGCCGCAGGCGGCGCTCCGGCGCCTCCGCCGATCCACCGACGCACTTCCGCCGCGACCGCGCGCGGCTCGACCGGCTTGGCCAGGTACGAGGTGAAGCCCACCAACGTCGCCCGCTCCCGGTCGTCGGACAGTGCGTGCGCCGTGAGCGCGATGATCGGGATGTCCCGCGTGGCCGGATCGGCGCGAAGGATCCGCGTTGCCTCCCAGCCATCCACCTCCGGGATGGAGATGTCCATGAGGATCAGGTCGGGAAGCTCGCTGCGCGCCAGCGCGATCGCCTGGATGCCGTCCAGCGCCTCGATGACCGTATACCCGAGGTGGCGGAGCACGGTGGAGTAGATGATCCGGTTGTCCTCGTTGTCTTCCACGAGGAGCAGCTTCTGATCGGCCGGATCGGCTGAGTCCACGAGTCTGGCGGGCTTGAGAGGAGTACGGCCAGTGACGCACCGCACATGCGCAAAGCTAGTGCCGGTCGCAGAGCACGCCATCCGCCCGAAGGCTAATGCCGTTCCATCGCCGCGATCTTGCCCAGGCGTCGCCGATGCCGCTCAACCCCGGAAAACCGGGCACCGAGAAAGTCGCGGAGGAGCTCCGCCGCCAGCTCCTCGCCGATCACGCGCGCGCCGAGGCAGAGGATGTTCATGTTGTCGTCCTCCACGCCCTGTCGCGCGGAGAAGCTGTCGTGGCACATGGCGGCGCGAATCCCGACGACCTTGTTGGCCGCCACACATGCGCCCACCCCGCTGCCGCACACGAGCACGCCGCGCTCGGCCCGACCGAGCACCACGGCGTTCGCGACTGCCGCCGCCGCGTCCGGGTAGTCGTCGCCCGGGACGCGCTCGGGGCTGCCCACATCGACCACTTCATGTCCGCCCGCCGCGAGCTCGTCGAACAGGCGCGCGCGCAGCGGCCATCCCGCATGATCCGACGCGAAGGCTACTCTCATGGGACCTGCCCGCTGACCGTCACCATGCCGGCCGCCTGTGTCCAGACGAGGCGCGAGATGTCGGCGATCAGTCGCTTCGCCACCTTCTCGTCAGGAACGTTTCGCGTGAGCACGACGAGCACGTAGGGCGCGCGGTCGCGCGGGTACACGATCGCCGCATCGTGTAGCGTGGCGGTGATGGAGCCGGTCTTGTGCGCGACCGGCGTGCCGGGTGGCACGCCGGCCGGTATCTCGTCGTTGAACTCCTGCCGCAACAGAATCTCCTTCATCAGGCGTGCGCTCGACGGCTGCAGTACGTCACCCCGCTCGATGCGCTCGAGCAGCACCGCGAGATCGGCCGACGTCGTCGTGTTGTTCCGTCCCGCGGCGAACGCCTTGCCGTCTTCCACACCGCGCAGCACGCGGATGTGCGTGGCGCCGAGCCGGTGGGCCGATGCATTCGCCTGGTCTGCTCCCACGAGCGCGATGAGCGCATTGGTGGCGAGGTTGCTCGACCGCACGATCATCCGCTCGAGCAGCTCGCGCACCGGCACTCGCTGCCCCACGCGCGCGTAGACCGACGAGTCGCTGTCGTCGTTCGCGTCGAGCGCGTACGGCGAGCCATCCACGATCGAATGAAAGCGGTTGATGAGGAGGATCTCCTGGTCGAGACCCAGGCGCCCCTCATCGACGGAGCGCAGGACCTCGATCATCACCGGCACCTTCATCGTGCTGGCGGCATGAAAGTCCACGTCGGCGCGGAGATCGAGCGAATCGCCCGACTGGAGATCCCGGAAGCTTACCGCCACCTCAGCGCCGGGGACCTCGGCGATCCTCGCCGCGATGCGGCCCGATAGACTGCTCTGGGCGGACCCTTGGGCATACGCCCGGGAAAGGGAAGTCAGCCCGAACACGGTGACAATTGTCACAAGCCAGGAGGTTCGCATTCGGCCGAATATAGAGGCAGCTCCCGATCCTGAAAGCCGAGCCCGCACTCCATTTGAGGAAAGCTAGCGAGCGTTACCGTTTGTGATTTCAGTCGTTATCCCAACGCAGGCCAAACAGCGCTTCACCCCCGTGTTCGCGGCACTTCCGCCCCTCACCGAGATGCAGCCGATGTCCACCGATCGCGAGGCCAACCCGGTCCGCGCAGCTGCCAATCCGGCTGCCCCGAAGCGGGAGCGGCTTCGCTTTACCGGCTTCTCGCTGGAGCGCTCGCCGTCCGGGCGGGTGACCTGTCAGGTCAGCCTGGAATTTTCACCGGGCGAGACCATCACCGGTCGGGCCGAAGGGCAGGCGAGCCCCGCAGGCGACAGCCGGCTCGGCGCCGAAGCGGCCATCCGTGCGCTCGAAGCGTTTACGGAGCGGGCCATCACCTTCGAGCTCGTCGGCGTGAAGGTCGTCCGCGCGTTCGACGCCAACGTCGTCATCACCTCCTTGATCCAGCGTGGGGACGAGGGGCCGGATCGTCTGCTCGGCTGCTATCTGGCCGACGGCGACATGGTGCGCGGCGCGGCGCTGGCCGTGTTGAACGCCACGAACCGCATCCTCGGCAACTTCATCCTCGCCCGATAGCGTGCCCTCAGGGTCTGCCCTGAGAGCACCTGCCTTACCAATGGGGCGGGCGAATCGTCTTTTGGGCAGCCGGTCGCGTGACTACTTTCCTCCGCCGGCCGAGTAGTCTCATCGTCCTTCCTACCGCCTCGTGCCGCCGCCGCGACTTCCCTTCCGGCGGGCACAGTCACCGGAGAATGTAGTTGCGACTCTCGTCCTCCCTCCTCGGCACAATCGTCCTGGCGGGCCTCGCCCTGCACTCGGACCGGGTAGTCGCGCAGAGCGCCACGAAGTCGAAGCCCGCGGCGCCGTCCGACGCGTCGACTCGCCCCACGGTCATTCCCGCCGGCGCGCCGAGGGATGCGCTGGATAGCGCACCGATCTCGCGCTCCGAGGTGTCGCGCCGCGCCATCGAGGTCTTTGGCGACTCGCTGGTGCTCGTGACGCCACCCGTGCTGGATTCCGCCACGTCCGAGGATCCCACGTGGGACATGGATGTCCGCTCCTACGAGACCCAGGAGCGTGTGGCCCACTACGTGGCCATGTTCACCGGCCGCTCCAAGGACCGCATCGCCGAGAAGCTCGAGCGAGGCACGCGGTACGAGCCGATGATCCGCGCCAAGATGAAGGCGGGCGGGTTGCCGGAGGACATGTATTACCTGGCGCTCATCGAGAGCGGCTTCGACAACAACGCCTATTCCCGCGCCGCCGCCGTGGGGATGTGGCAGTTCATGACGTCCACCGCGCGCGGCATGGGCATGCGAGTGGATTGGTGGGTGGACGAGCGGCGGGATCCCGTGAAATCCACCTGGGCGGCGGTGCGCTTCATCAAGGGCATGCGCGACCAGTTCGGATCCCTCTATCTCGCGGCGGCCGCCTACAACGGCGGCCCGGGTCGCGTGGCGCGTGGGCTCGCCCGCTACGCCGACGATCTCGAGAACACGCAGGGTGAGGACGCCTTCTTCGTGCTCGCCGAGAAGGACTACCTGAAGAACGAGACGCGGGAATATGTCCCGCAGCTCATCGCCGCCGCGCTGATCGCCAAGGAGCCGAAGCGCTATGGCATGACGCTCACGCCGCGCGAGCCGTTCATCTATGACTCCGTGAAGGCGCCAGCCAGCACGCCGCTCGCCGCCATCGCGAAGGCGACCAACAGCACCGTGGCCGAGCTGCGGGAGCTCAACCCGCATCTGCTGCGCGGCATGACACCGCCACGGAAGCCGATTCAGGTGCGCGTGCCGCGCGGCGCCGCCGTGGGCTTCGACAGCGCGCTGGCCGCGCTGCCCAAGGAAGACCGCGTGGCCACGAAGACCGTGGAGTCGAAGAAGGGAAGCACCGTGGACGGCCTGGCGGAGAAGTACGGCATCTCCTCGGCGTCGCTGATCGCCTTCAATCCGCACCTCCGCCGGCTCAAGCCGAGCGGCAGGCTGGTGCCGGGTCAGGCGATCCTCATCCCGAGTCCGGCGGTGGCGCGCGCCGCGCTCAAGGTACCGGATCCCTCCATCGAGAAGTACTCGAGAGGCAGCCGTCGCGTGCGTGTGCACACAGTCCGCGGGGGTGAGACGGTCGGGTCGATCGCGCGGAAGTTCGACACGACGCCTGAACGCATCATGCGGCTGAACGGGCTCCGGAAGCCGATGATCTTCCCCGGCCAGGAGCTCATCGTCTCCGGGTCGGCGGCCAGGAAGAGCGGGCGCCGGAAGCGGTAGCGCCGGATTGGTCGCGTTGCAGCTACGACAAAAGAGAGCGGGCGCCGGCTGATCGCCGGCGCCCGCTCTCGCTTGTTGGACGGAGGTGTTTACTCGACCGTTCCCTTGCCGTGGTATCCCTTGGTCAGGATCCGGTCGTAGCCGTTGGACGGATTGTCGCCGCCGGCGCGCGCCTTCTCCACAGCCACGGGACCGCGGTTGTAGACGAGGAGCGCCAGGCCGACGTTGCCGTTGTACTCCTTCACGAGGCCGCGCAGATACCGCAGGCCGACCCGGAGGTTGGTGTTCGGCTCATAGAGGCCGTCGCGGGTGATGCCCTTCACGTAAAACTTGGCCGTCGCCGGCATCACCTGGGCGAGGCCGATGGCGCCTACCGGGCTCGTCGCCCGGGCATTGAAGTCGCTCTCCAGCTTCACGAGTCGGAACGCCAGCTCGGGGTCGATCCCTTCGGCGTAGGCCACGTCCACGATCGTGGAGGCCAGATCCGCGGCAATCTTGTATTGGGTAGAGTAGCCGATGACCTTGTTGGCGCGGTCGAGCTGCGTACGAGCCAGCTCGAGCTCTCCGCGCGTGGAATCGAGCTGCGCGGTGAGAGAACGGTCCGTGCTGAGGTTGATGCGAAAGCCGCCGCTGTTCGCGACTGGCGCGGCGATGGCATCCGTGGTCGCCGGCTTCCGATTGCCCAGAAGGAAGGCCGTCGCACCGAAGAAGCTGACCGCCAGAACCGTCCGCTTGATGCGGAAACGGCGGCGATTGGCGTCCCCTCGGTGCACGTACGTGCCTCGGAGATTCTTCATAAGTTGAACCCCAATAAAGGGTTGGCTATTTCCTGCTCAGCCCGCTGCTTCAGTACCTTACCGGGCAACGGCCATGCCATCAAGGCCTTGTGTAAGGTCCGGATGCTCCACCTGCCTTTTCGGCCAAAGATATATCGCCGATCACCATCCCTCGATCCAGCGCCTTCGCCATGTCGTACACCGTGAGCAGGGCGACTGTTACGGCCGAGAGCGCTTCCATTTCCACACCGGTTCGGCCCATGGTCCGGGCGACCGCCTCCGCGCGCACCCCTGGAAGCGCCGAGTCCGGCTCCAGGGTCACTGCTACATCCGTGAGTGGGAGAGGGTGACACAACGGTATCAGCTCGGCGGTCCGTTTCGCCGCCATGATACCCGCCACCCGAGCCACGCCCAAAACGTCGCCCTTGGCGACCGTGTTGGCAATGATGGCGTCCAGGGTCGGCCGGGACATGGTGATCTGGCCGGTTGCCCGGGCCATCCGGGCGGATTCGGGCTTGACGCTCACGTCGACCATTCGGGCCGAGCCGTCCGGGGCGACATGCGAGAGCTTTCTCGTCATGCGAGCAGGCCCTCCAGCTTTCTGAGCAGCTCACCCGTGATGAGCTGAGGATTCACGTTGCCCGTCGCCCGCTCCTTGGCGCGCTCGACCGCGTCGAGCGCGCGAGCGGCCGACGTGGCAGCGCGCGCGTTGCCGCGCTCCGCGGAGGCCCGGACGCGCTCGTGCAGGAGCGTCGACAGTGCGTCGAGGGCGGTGGTGAACGCCCCGCGCGCTCTCGCGGACCCCTGCATGAGCGCCGTTCTCATCTGCTCCTTGCGGTCCCGATTGGACGCAGCGTCGAGCATGCGGCGGGCGCGCGAAAGCGCCTCGGCCCATTCACCGCCGGCGAGGAGCACGCCTGGGGCACCCGCCGCGACGCGCCGCTGCTCGGCCAACTGCTTCGGCCCACCCGCTGCGGCGATCGCCTCGCGCATCGCCGGCTCGGCGAGCACGGCCTCCACGTCGACCGCGCCGAGCGGCGGCACGCGCACCGCGACGAGCCGGGAGCGGATGGTCGGGATCAGCGCGCCGGGCTCGCTGGAGGTGAGAATGATGTTCGCTCGGCCAGGCGGCTCCTCGAGCAGCTTGAGGAAGGCGCCTGCCGACTCCTCGGCGCCGTCGCGCAAGACCATTCGATCGGCCTCGCCGATGATGTAGACCTTTCGCGCCGCGAGCGCCGGCGCCATTACTGCGGACTGGACGATCGCTCGAATCGTCGAGACCAGGATTCCCTCTTCCGGTGGGGGCGGCGGATACGCACCCGTCTTCAGGCGCTCACCAATCGCCTCCCGGAAGTCGTCCTCCACCTTGGCCAGCGAGGGGTCGCCGTCCTTCAGGCGCGGGCGAGGGAAATACCAGTGGATGTCCGGATGCGCGCCGGCCAGGGCATAACGGCAATGCTGGCATGTGCCGCATGGGCGGGGCTCGGGGCCGGTGCAGAGCAGACGCTGGCCGAGCCAGAGGGCCAGTCGCTGCTTCCCGATGCCGGCGGGTCCATGCAGCAGCAGGGACCCAGGGAGAGCGTCGCGACGGATGGCATCGTCCAAGCGGGCACGAAGCGGGGCGTGACCGTGAAGCGGGAGAAGGGGCACGCGTGAAACCTATCGGCGGGGGACCGTGGCGCCATAGCCGGGAGCTGCCGCTTCGTGATACGGGCACAGATCATGATGCTCGCGACGGAACACCGTACAACACGAGGGTCGCATGGAACCGGGACTCAAGGGGCGCCGCATCGCCATTCTGGCGACGCACGGGGTGGAGCAGGTGGAGCTCGAGGAGCCGCGTCGCGCGCTCGACGGCGCGGGTGCGGTGACGCATCTGATCTCGCAGGAAGAGGGCTCCATCCAGGCCATGCTTCATGACGACAAGGGCGCCCGCATTCCGGTGGATCGGGTGCTGGGCGACGTGCGGCCGAGCGATTACGATGCGCTGGTGCTGCCGGGCGGCGTGGCGAACCCCGATCGTCTGCGGCTCGACGAGCGCGCGGTGCAGTTCGTCCGGGAGTTCATGCTCGCCGACAAGCCGGTCGCGGCGATCTGTCATGCGCCCTGGTTGCTGGTGGAAGCGAACGCCGTCGCTGGCCGCACGCTCACGTCGTGGCCGAGCCTCAAGACCGACATTCGCAACGCGGGCGGCGACTGGGTGGATGAGAAGGTGCGGGTGGACGACCGACTGATCACGAGCCGCAAGCCGGACGACCTGCCGGATTTCTGCGCGGCGATGGTGCGGGAGTTCGAGCATCGGATCGTCGACGCGCAAGTGGACTCGGTGGTGGAGCAGAGCTTTCCGGCGAGCGATCCTCCGCCGGGGCCGACGACGATCTGAGGACGCCGCTGGGCTGGTCCCATGCGTGGGTAGCGATAGCCGCTCGGACACTCGATCAACCGCCGCTCGGGCCGGCCCCTCGAGACCGTTGGCAGGTGCGGATCAACACGGATCTTCGGATCGATGCCGTGGGGCGTTCACAGCTCCATGCACCCGGGCGAGAAATGCTTTGACGGTGCGGGAGAAAATGGGTAGCGCCACGCCAGCCCCGTGAGCCGGAAAGCAGTGCTCGAGAACTCGGCCACCGCGACACCATTGATTCGCCACGGAGCGCTCGCCCCGCACCCCCAAAGTTGTTCGGCCGTGCCACTCGGCGGCTTGGTATGACACGGAGTCAATCCGAAGATCC
>JBJMNM010000540.1:0-10737 GCA_045804305.1 Gemmatimonadaceae bacterium
GGAGAGCGATACGATTCATTGAAATCATGGGCGTTGTGAGGTCACGGACCGTGCCACGCCATGGCTTACTTCGACGCCGTCGTCCCGCTGTGGGTGTCCTGGAGCCAGTAGGCGAACCACTGACGCAACTGACCGAGCCGATCGACGAGGAGCCACGGCTCGCCGGAGCGCGACAGCTCATGCGTGGAGCGAGGGTAGCGCACCAGCTCCACGGGCACGTTCTGCTTCTTCAGCGCCATGAACCAGAGCTCGGCGTTCCCCATCGGCGTGCGGAAATCCTCCTCGCTCTGCACCATCAACGTCGGAGTGCGCACCTTCGTCACGTGCCGAATCGGCGAGAGGGTATCGTACATGGCGAAGTTGTCCCACGGCTTGCCGTAGAACTCGAACTCCGTGAGCCCCTGGGCGTCCGACGCGCCATACCAGTACGTCCAGTCGCTGATCATGCGGTCGGTTTGCGCGGCTCTGAAGCGCGTTGTCTTCGTGGTGATCCACGCGGTCATGAAGCCGCCGTACGAGCCGCCCGTCACACCCATGCGGGTGGAGTCGATGTCGGCCCGCTTCGCGGCGATGTCCGTCGCCTTCATCAGATCCTCGTAATCCTCGGCGCCCCACCGGCCACGGGTGGCGAAGGTGAAATCGGCGCCGTAGCCGCTCGATCCGCGTGGATTCGTGAACAGTACGTACATCCCCTGCGCGGCGAGATTCTGGAACTCGTCGAACCAACCCTCGCCATACTGCGAGTGAGGACCGCCGTGAATGTAGAGCACGACCGGATACTTCTTGCCGGCCTGCCAGCCGTACGGCTTCATCAGCCAGCCCTCGATCTCCAGCCCGCCCACCGAGGGGTAGGTGAACCGCTCCGCATCGCTGAAGGCGACTTCGCTCGTGAGCTTGTCGTTGAAGCCCGTCAGGCGGCGCTCGTTTCTGCCGTCTGCATCCGCTACATAAAGCTCGGTCGGCTTCGTCATGCTCGTGGCCACATACGCCACGCGCTTGCCGCGCTCGTCGAAGCTGAAGCCATTCATCTTCCGGCGTCCGCCGAGCAGCTGCGTGGGTTGCTTCGTGGCGGGGTCGAGACGAAACAGTCCGCTACTTCCCCCTACGTCGGACCAGAAGGTCAATGTCCCATCCGCGAGCCATTCGATGCCGTTCGGCTCATAGCGGAAGTTGGTGGCGAGGACGCTTTCCGGCGTGCCTCCCGCGGCGTCCACGATGTAGACGCGCGCCGACGCGACCCGCGTCGGCCGGCCGATGAAGGCGATGCGGCGTGAGTCGGGCGACCACGACAGGTCGCTCTCGTTCCCCATCCACCGCGCCACCCGACGCGGCGCGCCGCCGTCCGTTCCCATGACGAAGACGTCGGTCTCGTTACGCGGTGCCTCGTCACGCTTCGCGTCGTAGGGCAGGAAGGCGAGCGAGTCTCGCTCGTGCTCTACCACAGAATCGGGGCGCAGCTCCGCGTCGGCCAGGAACGCCACCCACTTGCCATCGGGGCTCACGGCCGCTGCACGATGAGAGTATGCGGCGTGACTCAGCTGCTTCTTCGCGCTTCCATCGAACGCCTGGATCCAGAGCTGCGACGGACGCCAGACCTTCGCCTCCCTGGGGCCAGGGACATAGCCCCGGTCGTTCGACTTGTATCGCATGTCGGTGACCTGACGGCCATCGAAGCGCGCGGCATTCGCCGGCTTGGTGATCGCTCCGAACGGTGGGCGCGCCATCGGCTGCATCTTCGCGAACGGGTCCTCCTTCAGCTTCGTCGAGTCCGGCGCGGCTGCACTGTCGGCCTCGGCCCACACGGCGAAACGATGATCGCGCGGCGTCGTTCCGTTGGGATAATTCTCGATCTGCGTGGCTTCGCCGCTCGGCTGATCCATGCGAATGGCCCACGTGCTTCCCTTGCCACCAGTGCGTGTCGAGGTGAAGAACAGGTAGCGGCCGTCCGGCGACCACCGGGGCGCGCTGCTCTCCGTGCTCGGCGACGTGAAGCGCTGCGGCTCACCGCCCGCCGTCGGGACGACCCAGACCTCGTTGTGTCGCTTGTTCTCCGCTTCACGCACCGTGCTGACCGTGAAGGCGACGCGGTCGCCCGCTGGCGACATCGCTGGCGCGCTTACGGTGGTGAGCCTGAACCAATCGGCGAGCTGGAAGGCACGTGGAGCGGACGACACGGACTGTTGCGCGGCGGCGGGCGTCGCGCCGAGCACGAGCGCGAGCGCGAGACGGTCGAGGTGCATCACGGTGGGGGAGTGGGGTGAAACGTCACGGCGCGCGACCGGAGGCCGCGACACACTGACTGAGTATACGCACGATCGGGCCGCAAGCGTTGCCGTCGTGACGGAACGCACAAATGGGCTGGCAGCAAGCTGCCAACCCATTTGTGATCGCTCCGGTTCGTGATGTGCGCCCCACCAGCGCCCAGACACTCCCCGTCGCTACACCTCTCTATACCCGCTACGCGTCAGCCGGTCTGGCCGTTGCGCCGTCCACGATGACCCTGCTTTCCACCCTTCTCCCACTCCGCGCGTCGCTGCGCGAACTGCTGCACGTTGGCGTCGAACAGCTTCTGGTTCTCTGGTGTGAGCGCGGAACGAACTTCAGCCCGCTCCCGATCCATGAGTGCCTTCATCTTGTCGCGACCATCCTTGGTGCGATCGAACGCGGCCTTGGCTGCAACGGAATCGCCCTTCTGCCGCGCCGCGCGCACCTCCTGCATCGCCGGCTTCATCGACTCACGCAACTGCTTCTGCTCCGGCGCGTACTTGGCACGGATGTCCTTCAACTTCGCCTTCTCGGTGTCACTGAGCTTGATCCCTCGGAAGAGACCCCGCTGACCGCGTCCACCCTCCATGCCCCGCCCCATGGCGCGGCGGCCGGCCTGTGCACCGGGCGCGGGAGCCTGAGCTCCGGCGAACGACGCGGTGGACACGAGCGACGCGACCACGAGTGCGATTATACGAGACTTACGCATGATACCTCCAAAGTGTTGGCGCGCTGCATCGCGCGTACACGAGACAGACGGAGGTGTCCAGCGTTCGTTAATGATCTCTCTTTACATAGGCCACGGCGCTGATTTCCACGAGAATATCGCGGAGCTCGGCACCGACCGTGGTACGAGTGGGAAAAGGTTCCGTGAAGAACTCCTTGTAGACGTCGTTCATGACTCCCCAATCGTCCGCGTGCCGCAGGTAGACGATGACGCTCACCACGTCGCTCATGCTCGCGCCCGCCTGTGCCAGCACCGTCTGAACGTTCGACAGCACAACCCGCGTCTGGGTTGCAACGTCACTACCACGAAGTGCTCCGGACACCAGATCGCGTGGCGTCTGACCGCTGACGTACACGAAATCACCGGCTCGCACGGCCGGACTGTACGGGCCCTTTGGACGCGGGACGTCAGCCGGAAGGAATACCGGACTCCAGTTTGGCATATGTCGATGCAGTGGGAACACGGCGTGACGCGCGCGAGCGCAAAGTCTACGCTGGGAAGTCTAGCCCTCGGCGCAAGTCAGGGATTGTACAGGCTTGCGCAATCATGGGCACGCGGGCACACAGCGACCATCACGGGTCGCGACGACCGGCGGGGGCGACTCGAGCGTCTGCGAGGGCGGATCGCTCCAGAACCGTGTCGACACGATCGTCACGCCGCCCTCGGTGATCGCCACCGTGCCCAGATCCACCGCGCGCGTCTCGCCGCCACGGCTGATCTGCAGCCGAACGTGGCGGGCGCCGGTCGCAAGGCGCATGCGCGCGAGCGTGAGCTCGCGCGGCAGGAGATGCCATGACCGGATGTCGGCCCGCTCGAGCAGCGATCCGGCGAACTCGGCGATCGTGCCGGCGGTCTCTCCTTTCTTGTCGCGGACGGCCTTGGCGACGGCGTACTTCGCGGCGGCACGAGCGATGGCGCGGGTCGCGACGGCGCCGCGTTCCCGCCGTTCGTCTGCCGCGCTCGCGTCGTCCACCTCGGCCACGAGCTGACCAGGCATCGCCGGGTGGTCGTCCACGGCAACCATCACCGCGCCGCCCCACGGACGCGCCGACCGGCGGAGCACCGGAAACGCGATCGAGAGATAGTGGTCGTCATCGTCGTCATGATGCCGGCGGCGAGTCGTATACAGTGGAAATCCATCGATGCGCGACGCATCTCCCCCGGACTGTCTGATGTCGCCTCCGCCCCAGTTTCCCGCCGTGCGCGCGATGCGCGAGGCAGTGCGGTGGCGCGACTCGTCCGAGCGGCCCAGCGAGTCGCGGTCCGAGTCGGGCAGGTAGATCTCGATCGACTCCGTTATGCGATGCGCGACGAAGCCGCGCTCCACCACGACCACGAGGTCACCTTTACCATCGGCCTCAGACGGCACCAGGCTGTCGGTCAGGGCGTACGAGAGCGCGCGAGCTGCTCGATACGATACCTCTGCCTCGCCCCGATTGCCCGCTCGCTCGAACACCGCCCCGGAGAGATGGAGCAGGACCGCGTGCAGCGAGCGTTCTGCGTCGTCACGATCGTCGGCGTATTGTGCGACCAGGCCGGCCAGTCGGCGGGCTTCGACGGCCGCGTCATCCCAGGCGCCGAGCCGGGCATAGGCCAGCATGCCATAGTACGGAATGAGGAGACGCTCCGTCCGACTCGGCTGGTAGGGCCGTGCCAGGTCGTTGGTGAGCAGGGAGAGCGCGTTCCTGGAGAGGCTCGCTGTGATCCGGTCGTCGGCCAGGAGCGCCGCGGTGTCGAGCACCGCGCCGCTTCGCGCGTACTGCGCCGCGTAGTAGCTCGCGATGCCGACATTGAGCGTCCGCAGCAGCGCGTCATCCTCGCGCCAACCCAGGGCGGTGGCGAAATCGCCAGCCGCGATGGCTTCACGTAGCCGCTGCTGCGGGCGCGAGATGCCGCCCGCACCAGTGGCGTACGCGCCGAACGTGGCACGCAGCGTTGCACATCCGGCGGAGCTCAACAGCGAGAATGAGAGCGCACAGTACGCCGCCGCATGAAACGGCCGGCGGGCTCGCCTTGGAGGGCGCATCGGTCGTCCGGTGGCCCCCGGCCGTCAGCGCTTCTCCAGCACGATCAACCGTTGCCGCGCCTGGACGATGGCGTCGGCGAGCTTCGCGTTGGCGTTTCCTGTCGCCTCTATCTTCTCCAGCTCCAACCGGTGCAGGAAGAGCAGATAGCGCAGCTCGGCCTCGCGTGGGCGCAGCAGCTTGTCCAGCGACGTAGCCATCTTGTATTGAAGCATGGCGTCGGCCTGGTCCACCACGCTCGCCCGGTCGTAGCGATCGAGCGCGGAGGTGAAGTCACCGGCGGCGGCGAGGGCGTCGCCCTCCTTCACGAGTGCCACCGCGCGAATGCGGTTCGCATCGCTCACGTCGGTGATGCTGGTGACCGTGCGCAGCCCCTGCGGCTCCCGATACGTGAAGCTGGCCACGACGCCGCCGGCCAGCTGCACCAGCGTTACCGGTGCAACGGCGTCGCGCGGCGCTGCCTCGGCGTCCGCGGTTCGCGGTGTCAGCACGGCAATGCTGCCGCTGCGGCGGGCCGTCCATGCGACGTCCGTGGTGTGCGTGGCTGCCATGACCTGCGCCGCGCTCATGCCGAGCGCGATCTCGCCGCGGCCGAGGGCGGCACACACCGTGGGCGCGCAGCTCGCGAATGCCACCGCGTTGATCGAATCACGACGCTCACGGCCCTGCACGCCGGCTTCGAGCGCGCGCGTGGTAGCTGCGTCCACAACGTGCGTGGGCGAGTCGACGCGGTCGCCGTTCCGCATGATGGTGATGGGACCTTCCTCGATCCGCTTGGGCGTGGTGCAGGCAGACGCGGCGAGGGCCGTGATGAAGATCGTCGGCGCGAGCTGGGGGAAGCGGGAGCTGGACATGGTGAGTTCTCCGCGTGAGTGGTCAGAGCCCGAAGCGGGCGCGCTCGACGTACTTCTTTATCTTGTGCTGGCCCACCCAGACCTTCGCGTTCGTCTCGAGATCGATCAGCGACGCATCCACCTGGTAGAACATCACCCGCTCGCGTCCTTCCACGTCCTCGATGGCCTGCAGATCGCCGGCGAGCATGTAGCGCGCACCGACCTCCTGCCCTTGTCTGGCGCGCGTATCAGCCCGCGCGTTCTGCTGCTGATCCTTCCGCTCGCCGCGCAACTCGACACGCTCCGCGCCGGAGGCAACCACCCGGGCCGACCCCGTGCTGATGAGCGCGTTCTCGATGTCCTTCACGAACGTGCCCACTGCGATGTGCTCCAGCGTGCGATTGCTGAACGTTCCGACGACGATGGTGGGGGCTTCTCCGCCGTGCGTGTCCGTGTAGCGCTTGGCCCATCCCGCGCCGAGCGTCTGCTCGACGAGCTGATTGGCGACGAGACGCGAATCGGTGTCGTTCCACCGGCCGGAAAGGTCGGTGACGGCGCTGGGTTCGATGCGCGTGACGCGCTTGGTCCAGCAACCGCTCACGGCGGCGAGGAGCGCGAGACCAGCAAGCGCGCGGGGTGCGCCGAGGCGGCGCAGACTCTGGAGAGACATGGTGTGGGCTCCTGTGGGTGCGGTCGTTCGAGAAGCCCTCAGGCAGGGGGCACACCAGCCGTGACTCAGGTCACAAAATATGATATGACAACGACTTAGCCGGCTCGTCCTAATACTGGTGTCCACGAGCGTGGACGATGCTGTTTCAGTTCGGGAGGACATTCCTCCATCGCGGTCATCCCCGTCGCTATTTTTCAGCCATGGTGGATTTCGTGCACAACGACTGGACGGACGAGGAGCTCGACGCCGAGTTTCCGCTCGGTGACGGCACCGCCGAGACGGAGGCGCTCGTGAGTTGCCCGCACTGTGGAAAGTCCACGGAGGTCGCCCTCGATCCGGGAAGCGGAAGCGACCAGGAGTACATCGAGGACTGCCAGGTGTGCTGTCGGCCGATTCTCATGTACGTGAAGTACGCTCGCGATGGACGAGCGGACGTCGAGGTATACGCATCGGACTCATGACGAAGGGCGGCAAACGCGGTTGCGTTGCCGCCCTTGGCGCATGCCCACTAGTGCGCGGCGCCGGGTCCCAGTCCCCTCGACTTTCCCGAGCGGAACAGCAGCAATAGGGGGAGGGAGCACATGAGGGCGATGCCGGACAGCATGTAGAGCTTGGAGAAGGCGAGCACGCTCGCCTGACCCTGGAGCTGCCGATCGAGGATCATGAGCGCCTGCTGTTTCGCGGAGAGTGCGTTCATTCCCTTGGCCACCAGCGCGCGCGTGATCCCGTCCACCCGCGCCAACGTCGTGGGATCGCCAATCACGATGTGCTCGGCGAGAAGGGCGCGCGACTGCGCGGTGAAGCGCGCCAGGAGCGTGGCGCTGATGGCGATCCCAAGTGAGCCGCCGAGCTGACGGGTGAGGTTGAACATCCCCGTGCCCTGCGCCAGCTCGCTCGTCCTGAGCTCCGCCATTGTCGCGCCCGTGAGCGGCACGAAGATGAGCCCGAGCCCGACACCGCGCGCGATGAGCGGCCAGAAGACGTCGGGCGCGCCGGCGTCGAACGACAGCAGCGAGAGCTTCCACATGCTGTAGAGGAAGAACGATGCGCCGATGGGCACGGTGACCCGCGCGTCGAGCCGCGCCGCGTTCCGGCCCACGACCGCCATCGTCACCGCCGACGCCATCGCGCCCGGCAGGATGACCATCCCCGTCTGGTTCGCCGTCCATCCGTGCAGCCCCTGCAGGAAGACGGGGAGAACGAATACGCTGCCGTACAATGCGAAGCCAAGGAAGGACGCGATCATCACGCCCGCCGCGAGCTGCCGGTTGAGCAGCACGCGGAAGTTGATCACCGGCTCGTCGATCGTCAGCTCACGCCAGATGAGCAGCACGAACGACGTGACCGAGGTGACGGCGAGCACCGTCACGAAGCGTGAATCGAACCAATCATAGCGCTCGCCGCGTTCGAGCATCCACTGCAGAGAGCCCACGCAGAGGGCGAGCAGGAGGATTCCCGTCCCGTCGATGGTCGAGGCGCGCTCCTGATGCTCCGCGTCGCGAACGTACTGCCACACCATGAATGCAGCGAAGATGCCGAGCGGCACATTGATGTAGAAGATCCAGGGCCAGTCGTAGTTGTCGACGATGTAGCCGCCAAGGGTGGGGCCGATGGTCGGCCCGACCATCACGCCCACGCCGAACATCGCCTGTCCCACTCCCACTTCCTTGGGCGGAAACGCCTCGAACAACGTCGACTGGGCCGTCGAGAGCAACGCGCCGCCGCCGAGCCCCTGCACGACGCGCCAGAAGATCAGCCCGCCCAGGGAGCCTGCGGCGCCGCAGAAGAACGACGCCGCGACGAACAGCACGATCGAGCCGGTGAGGTACCGCTTCCGCCCGAAGTAGCCGGAGAGCCAGCTCGACATCGGGATCACGATCACGTTCGCGATGATGTAGCCCGTGGACACCCACGAGATCTCATCGAGCGTCGCGCCCAGATTGCCCATCATGTGCGGGATGGCGACGTTGACGATCGAGGTGTCGATCAGCTCGAGCACCGCCGCCAGGGTCACGGCGATGGCGATGAGGTACTTGTACTTGTACTTGTCGTCAGCCGCGACGAGCGCGGCGGGGGGTGGACCGGAACGGTCGGTCACCCCTCCGAGCGCGCCGTCGGGCCGTACGACTGTCGTAGCCATGATGGTCTTGCCTCGCGGGATCTACTTCGTGACGACGTGCGCCACCACCGACATCCCTGGCCGCAGCGGTCGATCCTTGCCGAGTCCCTCAGTCACCCTGATGCGCACCGGAACACGCTGCACGACCTTCGTGAAGTTGCCCGTGGCGTTGTCCGGCGGAAGCAGCGCGAACTTGGCGCCCGTCGCGGCACTCACGCTCTCGACCTTCCCCTTCGCCGTCACGCCGCCGTAGGCGTCGATGTCGAGGTCCACGTCCTGACCGACCTTGAGGTCGTGCAGCTGCGTCTCCTTGAAGTTCGCCGTCACCCAGACGCCGGTGTCGGACACCACGGTGAGGAGCGGCTGTCCGGCCTGCACGAGCTGACCGACCTCGACCTGCTTGCGAGAGACGATGCCGCTCACCGGGGCGGTGACGCGCGTGTACGACAGCTGGAGCTGCGCGTTGTCACGCGCGGCCTGCGCGGCCCCGAGCCGCGCCTGGGCGAGCCGCACCCCTGCCTGCGCGTTGGCGACGCCCGCGCCAGCCGCGCCGACATTGTTCTGCGCCGCGACGAGCTGCGCGCGGGCCGCGTCGGAAGCCGCCTGCGCCGCGTCGAGCTGCTGGCGCGACACCACCTGCTTGTCCACGAGCTCACGCATGCGCCGGAGGTCGGCCTCCGCCTTCACCGCGTTCGCGCGTGCCGCGGCAACGCTGGCCGTGAGCGCGGCCTCCTGGCCTGTCGCGTTCTGCACAGCGGCCTGGGCCTGTCCCGCCAGCCCGCCCCCGCCGGCGGCGGCGCGCGCGGCGGCCAGGTCGGCGTCGGCCTGCGCGAGCTTGACCGCGTACTCACGTTCGTCGATCCGGACGAGCGTCGAGTCCTGCCGCACGCGGTCGTTCTCCGCCACGTTCACCCTGGTGACGTAGCCGCTCACCTTGGCGAGCACCGGCACGAGATGTCCGTCCACCTGCGCGTTGTCGGTGCTCTCGTGCGCGCGACCGTAGAGCCACTGCTTCACTCCCCAGAAGATGCCGAGGAATGCCAGCAGCGCGACGATCCCGAGGACGACGCGTCGCTTGTTGCTCGGGGCGGGCGCCGCGGTCGCGGTGGCTGTGGTGGATGCGCGCGGTGCGCTGCTCTGAGTCTGTGGTTGGGTTGCGGTTGCCATGATCGGTCGGGCGTGCGAGAAGGCGACGCGAGCGTCGCGGGGTGGCTAGCTGAGCGTGGTGATCGAACCTTGCGCGCGCGCGAGCGCGACGCGGGATGCCTGATATGACGTGAGCGCGTCCACGAGCTGCGTGCGCGCGCTGTTGAGCGTAAGCGATGCGGTGATCACGTCGGCGTTGCCGGCGACGCCTGCCTGGAAGCGCTCGCGCGCCTGCGCGACCTCCTGTTCGGCGAGCGTGAGCCGCTCGCGGGCCGCGGCAACCGCCTCCGCGGAGGATGCCAGGTTGAGCAGCGCGGTTCGCACGTCCGCCTCGACCTGCGTGCGGAGGTCGCGGGCGCGGTTCTCCAGCTCGTGCGCCTGGGATTCCTGCTCTTCCACGCGACCCTCGCGACGGAAGCCGTCGAAGATGGGCACGGACATTTGCACGCCGAGATCGTACGTCGGCAGATAGCTCCGACCATTGCGCTGGCTGAGCCCGTAGTCGGCAACCACCCCCACGGTGGGCAGCCGTTCCTTCTTGATGGATGACGCCTGCTGGCGGGCCGCCTGGGCGGAGAGCATCAACGTCTGGAGATCCTTGCGTCCGCTGTAGGCGGCGTCGAGGGCGGCGCGCTCGGTCGTGGCGACGTCGAGCGGCAGCGTGGCGAGCGAGTCGGCGAGCTCGAGGTTCACGAGCGGCAATCCAAGCGTGCGCGCGAGGTCGATGCGGGTGCGAGCGCGCTCGTTGCGCGCGACGATGAGCTGCGCGCGCGAGGCGGTGAGCTGGGAGCGCGCGCGCGTGACGTCGAGGGCAACGCCCGTGCCGGCTCTGACCTGGTCGCGCGCGATCTGCAGGAGATCCGCGGCGAGGGAGGAGACCTGCAGACGTGCACGGTAGACCGCGTCGGCGCGGAGGACACTGAGGTACGCGTTCGCCGCGCACGTCGCGGCCA
>JBJMNM010000541.1:0-3377 GCA_045804305.1 Gemmatimonadaceae bacterium
GAGTGCGCCGGCGCGCCCGACGCGAGCGGCCTGTGCACGCCGAAGAAGCCCATCACGTACTACGTCGATCCCAACACCCCCGAGCAGTGGAAGCCCTGGGTGCGGAAGTCGATCCTGGATTGGGAGCCCGCGTTCGAGGCGGCCGGGTTCCGGAACGGCATCGTCGTGGGCGAGGTGCCGGCGAACGATCCGGACTGGTCGCCCGAAGACGTACGCCACACGGTGATCCGCTGGCTGCCCAGCACCACGGAGAACGCCCAGGGCCCGCACGTGCACGACCCGCGCACGGGCGAGATTCTGAACGGCTCGGTGCGCATGTTCCAGAACGTGCTCAATCTCCAGCGCGACTGGTACTTCACGCAGGCCGCGCAGCTCGACCCGCGCGCCCGCACCTGGCCCATGCCCGACTCGCTGATGGGGCGCCTGCTGGAGTTCGTCGTCGCCCACGAGATCGGCCACACCCTCGGCCTCCAGCACGACCAGATCGGCAGCTCCACCTATCCCGCCGACAGCGTGCGCAGCGCGAGCTGGGTGAAGAAGATGGGGCACAGCCCGAGCATCATGGACTACTCGCGCTTCAACTACGTGGCGCAGCCCGAGGACAACATCCCGCTCGAGGACATCGTGCCTCGCGTCGGGCCGTACGACAAGTTCGCCATCATGTGGGGCTACAAGCCGATCCCCGGTGCGAGGACGCCGGAGCAGGAGCGCCCGACACTCGAGCAGTGGGCGCGCATGCAGGACACCATCCCCTGGTACCGCTTCTCGGCCAACAACGACTTCGGCGGATATGGCACGCTGAGCGAGGCGGTGGGCGACGCCGATCCGGTGAAGTCGACCGGGCTCGGGTTCAAGAACATCCAGCGCGTCATCGGCTACATCCCCAGCGCCGCGACCAAGGCCGGCGAGGATAATTCGGATCTGGCCGAGATCTACAATCGCACGGTCGGGCAGTGGGCCACCGAGGCCAACCATGTGGCAACGATGGTGGGTGGAGGCACCGTGCAATACAAGTCGGGGAGCCAGAGCGGCCCCGTGTACGTGCCGCTGAGCAAGGCGCGGCAGCAGGAGGCGGTGCGCTTCCTCAACGAGAACGTATTCCGCACGCCGACGTATCTCGTCCGTCCCGAGCTTGCCAGCCGCATCGAGGCGGGCGGGATGATCACGCGCATCAACGGCGCGCAGACGCGCGTGCTCGCCACCGTGCTCGACGACGGGCGGCTCAACCGTCTGCTCGAGGGCGAGGCGCTGGCCGGCGCGAACAGGGGCGACGTCTACACCCTGGCGGGGATGCTGGACGACGTGCGACGCGGCATCTGGTCGGAGATCTACGCCGGCCGTCCGATCGACGCCTTCCGTCGCGAGCTCCAGATGGACTACCTCACGCAGATCGGGAACAAGATCAACTCGACGGGCGAGAACCCGGCGATCGCCGCGCAGCGGGCGGCGTTCGGCCTGCCGCGGTTGGCGCCGCTGTCGGATGACGCGAAGTCGGAGCTGCGCGGTGAGCTGGTGACGCTGCGGAGCGACCTGCGCGCGGCGTCAGGCCGGAGCGGCGATCGGGCGACGCAGCTGCACATCCAAGGGGCGATCAAGCGGATCGACGATATCCTCGATCCGAAAAGGTAGGTCGCCGCTCGGTAGGCAGCGGGATGGCGCATCAGGATAGCAGGCTGGAAATCATGGGCGGCCGACGCGACACTCCGCGGCGCAACCCTCACATTCCCGCGCACTGAGCCTGATGCGCCTCCCTGTCGCTCTCGCCGCTCAGGCTCACGCCCGGGTGCTCCACGGTGATCGAGTACTTCGACCCGGGCGTGCCGGCCGAGCGGATGGTGATGGTTCCGTTCCGGTCGGTGCGATACCAGGGGATCTGCCGGCGCGCGTAGGCGTTCTTCGCCTGGCTGTGCATGTGCCCGTAGTCGTTCACCGCGCCGACGGACACCACCACCTCCGATGGCCTCGTCTCGTCGAGATAGCGCGGCGTGACGCCGTTGCAGCTTCCGTGGTGGTCGGCCTTCAGCACGTCGACGCGCATGCCGGGCGTGCTCGCGTAGCCCGCCGGACCGTACATCCAGTCCAGCGCCTCGTGCTCGGCGTCGCCCGCCATCCACATCGTGAACGACGCCGAATCCGGGCCCACGAGCTTCACCGCCACCGAGCGGTTGTTGGCGCCCTCGCCCTCGGGGAAGGGACGCATGACGTGCAGCTTCGCGCCCCCCTTCAGCGTGACGGTGCAGATGGGCCTGCCGTTCGCGCACGGGTCATCGGTGTCGCGATAGATCAGCGACCCCGCATTCACCCGCGACGCGATCGAGTCGCGCAGCCGCGCGAGCGTGACGTTGGGCGACGGATCCTGGTTCTCCCAGAAGTAGCGCACCGCGATGTGCCGCCGCGACGCGAACAGCTCGCGCAGCCCCTGATAGTGATCGGAGTGCGCATGACTGAGGATCACCGCGTCGATCGTCCCGCCATTCAGCCCGAGCGCGTCGAGGTAGTGGCCGAGCACGCGCGCGTTCGGCCCGCCGTCGATCAGCACCGTGGAGCCGCCGTTCTGGATCACGATCGCGTCACCCTGGCCGACGTCGAGGATGCGGACGGTCAGGTCGCGGGAGGGTTGCTGGGCGCTGACGCTCCACGCGAAGAGCGTAATGGCCAAGGCCGACAGTAGTGCGCACATCGACACGAGACGGTGAGAGCAGAGAGAACGGCGGCGTGTGGTCCAGTGCAGAAAACGCTGTCAGCCAGAAGCTGTCAAGCGATAAGCCTTGGCTGATCTCTGTACCGAACGTCATCGCGACACTTGAGCTGCTTCGGAACGGAACGGCGGGTAACGCTGGCCGTGCACCACGACCTTCATCCCGCAGGAGCGAGCGCAGCGAGCGAGTGTCGGAAGCTACTGTCCTTGCACCATGGCCAGCTTCGATGCCGAGATGGTAGATCCCGACACTCGCTTCGCTCCTGCGGGATGACAACGTGGGGGCTTCGCTCGTGCGGGATGACAGTTCGGTAGCCAAGGCCCGCCGTTCGTCACCGACGTGGCCAAGTTTCGCGATCTCGTTCGCACCGGCGATCAACGAGAGCTTGCTGCTTGACAGCTAATAACTTGTAGCGTCTTCTGCCCTGGCTTCCGAGCTTATCGCTTACCGCTTCACGCGTGAACGAGCGATCGTGCCGCCTCCACCACCTTGTCCACCGTCAACCCCAGCTCGGTGTACACCGTCTCGTAGGGCGCAGACGCTCCGTACCGGTCGATCCCAAGCACCACGCCGTTCGACCCCACCCACCGGTACCAGCTCATCGTGTGCGCCGCTTCGATGCTGACCCTCGGCACGCCGTCCGGCAGCACCGACGATTGATACTGGGCCGACTGCAGC
>JBJMNM010000542.1:0-3630 GCA_045804305.1 Gemmatimonadaceae bacterium
AACGCCATGGGCGCCGAAGCTCAGACGACGCTGAAAGTCGGACGTCAGTCATATGCCGGAACGGCGCAGCTGGAGGCCGATGAGCTGCGCTTTCGCGGCGACACCCGCCTGCGCATCGCGCTGCGGGACGTGCAGGCGGTGAGCGCCAAGGACGGTGTGCTGCGCGTCGAGCACACGAACGGGATCGCGTGCTTCTGGTTGGGCGACGCCGCGGAGCGATGGGCGGAGAAGATCCGCTCGCCGCGCACGCTCGCCGACAAGCTGGGCGTAAAGCGCGGCATGTGCGTCGCGGTGATGGATGTCGTGGACGAAGCTGTCCTCGCGGACCTTGGGGGCAGCGGCGCCGAGCTCGTGAAGGGCTCCGTGCCCGACGGGGCGGCCATGGTGCTGTTCCGCGTCGAGCAGCCGCAGGCCCTGGCGCAGCTCGGGCCGATGACCGCGCGCATCGCACGCGATGGCGCCATCTGGGTGGTGCATCCGCGCGGCGTGCCCGCGGTGGCGGACACGGTGATCTTCGCCGCCGCGAAGGACGCCGGGCTGACCTACACGAAAGTGGTTCGCTTCTCGGACACCGACACAGCGGAGAAGCTCGTCATCCCGCGCGCGGCGCGGTGATTGCAGCGGGCATTCTCCTCTCCCATCCCCACATGACCGAATCGCCTGTCGCCAGCGCCGCCGCTGAGCCGATGATCGCGCCGCATGCCATCGTGGTGCCGCGCACGGCACGGTACTACACCCTCGGTCCGACTCACGGTTTCCCTCGCGAGCTCTGGTTCGTGTGCCACGGCTACGGTCAGCTTGCGGGCCGCTTCATTCGGCAGTTCGCTCCGCTCGACGACGGCACACGGCTGGTCGTCGCCCCTGAAGCGCTGTCGCGATTCTATCTCGATCCCCTTCCGACCCGGCGGAACGACCCCGCGCCGCGCATCGGCGCCACATGGATGACGCGGGAAGATCGAGATGCCGAGATCGCCGACTACGTGACGTACCTCGAGCAGCTCGCGGGCGAGGTGCGACATCCGCTCGCCGGCGCCGGCCCACGGATCGTCGTGCTCGGCTTCTCGCAGGGTACGGCCACCGTCAGCCGGTGGCTGGCGGCGAGCGACATGCGCGTGGACCAACTGGTCCTGTGGGGGGGCACCATCCCGCCGGAGCTCGATCTCGCGGCGTGGGCGTCGCGGCTGCATGGGGCGGCCATCACCCTGGTCATCGGCGACGACGACGCTTATGCGACGCCCGCGGCGGTGACCGCGGAAGCCGAGCGCCTCTCCGCGGCCGGAGTCGCCTTTACGCTACAGCGATATTCCGGCGGACACGCCATCGAGGCGACAGCCCTCCAGCAGCTGGCGAGTGGGTTCGCCGGACACTGACGTTCGCTCGACTACCGTCCCTTTTTCTCGCGAAAGCGATCCAGCTCCCGGCGGTCCCGCTTCGTCGGACGCCCCTTGTCCTCGAAGACGAACGCCGCGGGTGCCATCCTGAGCTGCTCCGCGAGCTTCTCCCGCGCCGCTCGGCTGGCGGCCGTCTCCTCATACAGGGTTACCGCCTCGCTCGCCGGCCCGCGTCGCTCCGAGACGGCCCGCACGGTGACGACGTGCTCGTACGGCCCGAGGCGGAAGCTCACCACGTCGCCGGCCTGGATGAGCTTCGCCGGCTTCACGCGTTCCCCCGCCACCAGGATCTTCCCGCCTTCGATCGCGTCGACGGCGAGCGAGCGCGTCTTGAAGAAGCGGGCTGCCCAGAGCCATTTGTCCACGCGCACCCGACCCGCAGCGGGCGCCTCATCCGATGTCTGGCGCATTCTCCAGTATAACAGGCCCCTTGTGTCTGGATCCTCGCTGGGTAACTTACTGACCAGTCATTAATAAGAACCGCAAACTGGACGACCGCCAGCGCTGAAATGCCGGTCGAGCTCCCTAGAGGTCATGTCCGAATCCACCGCCGAGCCCCGGTGGCGCCGCCTTCCCGAGGAGCGCCCCAAGCAGATCCTCGATGCCGCGCTCGAGGTCTTTGCCGAGCGTGGGCTCGCTGCGGCCCGCCTCGAAGACATCGCCAAGCGGGCTGGGCTCTCCAAGGGCACGATCTACCTCTACTTCCCGAACAAGGAAGAGCTCTTTCGCGAGGTCATCCGGCAAACCGTCATCGCCCGCATCGAGCGAGGCGAAGCGCAACTCGTCGCGATCGCGGATCCCATGCAGGCACTCTTCGCCTGGATGGAGGGTTACTGGGCGTGGCTTCGGTCTCCCGCCTTTCCAGCGATCTATCGCCTCGTGAACTCCGAGCTGCACAGCTTCCCCGATCTCGCCGCGTTCTATGTCGGCGAGGTGATCGAGCGCGCGCAGCGGCTCCTCAGCGAGATGTTCGAGCGCGCCATGGCGCGCGGCCAGCTGCGCAGGATGGACCCGCTCGTCGCGGCTCGCATGCTCAGCGCGCTCTTCGTCACGCATGCCCTGTGGTACCATCAGCGCGACCACTTCAAGTCCTTCAAGAACGACGCGTCGAGCGACGACATGCTCGCGCAGATTCGCGACTTCTTCCTTCACGCCATGCGTCCGGACGTGTCCGACGCCAGCCAGCACGCCAGCACATGAACTGCCAGTCAGCTCCACCCGCACGCTTCTGGTCCGCCGGCATCACGCTCACCGTGATCGTCGCCCTGCTCGCCTTCCTCGCCCGCGTCGCATCGGCGCAGCAGGTGTCTGCCGACTCGACGACGATCCGCCTCACGCTGGGCGAGACCATACGACTGGCCGCGCGGCAGAATGTGAACGTCGAGAGCGCGCGGTACCGCGTCGAGGCCGCGCAGGCGCGTGTCACGCAGCGCCGCGCCGATCTGTTGCCGAACGTCTCCGGCGCGGCCGCCGAGCGTCGAACGACGCTCAACAGCGCGGCCGCCTTTCCCATCGAGCTGCCGGTGCCCGGAATCGATCCGAATGGCACGATCCTCGGACCGCTCGACGTGTTCGATGCTCGCGCCCGGGTGTCGCAGTCGCTGTTCGATCCCGCGGCGCGCACGCGGGTGCAGAGCGCTCGCACGAGTGTGGCCGCCGCCGATGCCGACGTCGGGCAGACGGCTGACGTGGCCGCGACGAGCGCGGCGAACGCGTACCTGAGTGTCCTCCGCGCCGACGCGGTCTACCGTGCACGTCTGCAGGACTCCACCCTCGCCGCGGATCTCCTGCAGATCGCGCGCGACCAGGTCAGAGCCGGCACGGGCGTTGCCCTCGACGTCACGCGCGCGCGCTCCCAGCTCACCGCCTCGCGCGCGCAGCTGATCGTCGCGCGCAACGAGCGCGCTCGCACCCGCATCGACCTCGCGCGCACCCTTGGATTGCCGCTCGTGAACCTCGAGCTCGCCGACTCGCTCGCCACGCTGCCGCTCGACGTCGCCACGACCGAGCGCGCCGCCCTCGACGCCGCGTACAGCGGACGCAAGGATCTCCAGACGTTGATGCTCTCCGCCCAGGCCGCCCGCCAGCAGGCGTCATCCATCAAGAAGGAACGGCTGCCCACCGTGGGGGTGGTTGCCGACTACGGGCTCAGCCAGCGCAATGGTCGGAGCTATCTGCCGACGTACGATCTCGGCGTGCAGATGTCCGTGCCCATCTTCGACGGCTTCCGTCGCGAGGG
>JBJMNM010000543.1:0-3923 GCA_045804305.1 Gemmatimonadaceae bacterium
CGTCGTCGAGATGCACGAAGGTGAGCCAGCACTCGTTCGTGTGCCGTCGCACGCCGGTGGCAATCGCCTCCGCGTACACGTCCGCGAGCACCGAGAGCGACGTGCAGCCGACGTGCACGACGCGCGACCGTACCTCCACCAGCTCACCGACGCGGATCGGCTCCTTGAAGAGGATGCGGTCGATGGAGAGCGTGGTGCACTGCCCACCGCTGTGGCGCATGGCGCTCAGCGCCGCGCAGCGGTCCACCATGCTCATGATCACGCCGCCGAACACCGACGGATGCTTCAGGCCATTCGCCTGATGCGGCATCATGAGGTCGGCCACCACGGCCTCGGAGCCACGCGGTGTCTTGGGGCGCGATGCGGTGGTCGCGGGGGCGGCGGCAGACCTGATGCTCACGCGCGTCCCCGCGCCGTCGTGTGCGCCGACCGTGCCTGCCGCGAGTGCCGCGGCTGGAGATGACGAGGTCCGTTTCGCCGGCGAGGGGCCGGCCGGAAGGACGCGGTGCGGACCGCATCGTCGTAGAGCGAGGACTCCTCGAAGGCGCGATCCAGCGCGCGGCGGAGCATGGAATCCACCGGCGGCTTATCGAGCCAGAGGATGCGCGACGCCGGGGGCGGCACGCGGCCCAGCGCCCACTCGCGCGAGGTGCTGTCGCGCAGCGAGAGGCCGCCGGCGCCGTTGGTGGGATCGTAGCGCACCACGACCTCGTAGCTGCCATGCCGCCAGACGTCGCGCGCGCCGTCCACCGAGGAGATGGGAAAGGTCGACGCCGCTTCCGTCCACCAGGCCGGCTCGCCGATCGGGATGGGGGCGAGCGCGAGCAGGTGACCCGCGTCGCCACCGCCGGCGCCGGGCACCGCGTACGCCACTGCCGGGATGCCGTCGATCGTGGTGAGGGAGAAGCTCGCCGGGTCGAGCCGGTAGTAGTGCAGGAGCGCGGCGGCCCGCGCTCCCCGCGCATCACGGCTGGCGCGCACGGAGTCGAGGGTGGACCGCAGCACGCGGGCGCGCATCCGCTCCACGTCGGCCTGCGCTCGCCCCGTCACTGCCGCGAGCGTCGCCGGACGGCCGGCGCGGATGTCGAGTACCCCGCGACGGCTGGTATGCCAGAGGGGAGCATCGTCCCGCTCCACGTCGGTGTGCATCGAGAAGGAGACGAACGGGCCGGCGACGGCGTCGAGGTCCAGCTGCGACGTGGCCGTCCAGAGCGGGTCGTCGCTGGCCTGGTCGTTCGGCCGCAGCGGCTGATCGTCGGGGTGAAGCTGGCCGTAGAGCCGCGCCAGATGGGGCACGAGGGTGTCCTGATACACGAGGACCGAGTCCCCGGTGACCAGATCGCGCCGATACACGCGCTGCCCCACGAGGATCGCGTCCTCGAAGGAGCGGTCGTCGTCGGCCACGTAGAGCTCATACAGGCGGCCGTCGAGTCGCGCGAGCTGCAGTGGGGCGCCGCGCATCCGCACCTTGCCGGCGTGGCTGGTGACCCAGAACGACGAGTCGCCCGCCGACAGGATGAAATCGGCAGCCGGCGGCGGGAGCGCTGCGGATGGGCTGGCCTCGCGGCACCCGGCCAGCGCGAGGCAGACGGGGAGCGCGAGACGCCGGAGGCGGAACACCAGTGGCATGTGGGGGAAATATACAGCGCGGCTGTCCGCGCGGGCCGGCGCGGAAGGTGCCACAGCGTGCCCCTCGGACCTAGTACATTTCGTCATCCCCAATCCCGGATCTGCCTGTGTCGTCTCGTCGTTCGTCGCATGTTCGCGTCCTCGTCCCACTCGTTCCGCTCGCGGCCCTGCTCCTCGGGGGCTGCACGGCGGCGTCGGAGCGCGCCGGCGCCGACGCGCAGAGCGGCCAGGGTGGATCGGCCGGTGGGGCCGGCGCCACGTCGGCCGCCGCGCGCGTCGATTCGGCCGCCTCGGCGCCCGCCTCCGTGAGTACGACGAGCGGCGGTACCGTCGCGCCACCGACCGATACGTCGGCCAGCCCGGCCGTGAACCGCACCGTGGCGCCGATCGACGTGGACAAGGAGTTCCCCGTGGTGCGCGCGCTCTACGTGAACCGCTTCGCGGCGCAGAGCGCCAGGAAGATGAAGCGGCTCATCGAGATCGCCGATCAGACGGAGATCAACGCGCTCGTCATCGACATGAAGGACGAGTTCGGCCTCAATTACAAGCCGAGCAATGCGTCGTTCGCGCGGAACGCGGGCAACGCGGGCGTCGTGAGGAACCTGCCGGCGCTGCTCGACACGCTGCGGGCGCACAAGATCCTGCCGATCGCGCGACTCGTCGTCTTCAAGGACTCCGTCACCGCGCGTGTGCATCCGGAGTGGACGATCCGGAAGCAGGATGGCTCCGTGTGGCGCGACAAGAAGGGGCTCGCCTGGGTGAACCCGTACCACCACGAGCTGTGGGACTACAACATCGGCGTGGCGGAGGAGCTCGCGAAGATGGGCTTCGGCGAGATCCAGTTCGATTACATCCGCTTTCCCGAGCCGTACAAGTCGCTTCCGCCGCAGGTCTTCCCCGACAACAAGGGGGTCGCGAAGCCGGACGTGCTGTCCGCATACCTGAAGGAGGCCAACACGCGCCTCGACAAAGTCGGCGCGCGCACGACGGCCGACATCTTCGGCCTCGTCACCACGGTCGGTGGGCCATTGGAGATCGGCCAGTGGTGGGAGAAGATCTCACCCAACGTGGACGTGGTGCTGCCGATGGTGTACCCATCGCACTACCCGCGCGGCGATCTGGGGCTCGCGGTTCCCAACGCCGAGCCGTACAAGGTGCTGAACATCTCGCTGACGAGCGCACGCAAGCGCGACGCGAAGCTCGGCATCACCAAGAGCGAGCATGTGCGCCCCTGGCTCCAGGCCTTCACGCTTGGCAAGCCGCCGTACGGTCCGGCGGAGATCGAGGCACAGAAGAAGGGGGCGTACGACGCCGGGTACGATGGGTGGGTGCTGTGGAGTCCCGGGTCCAAGTATGAGCCGTTCGTGCCGGCGCTCGAGAAGACGCTGGTGTCGCGAAAGAAGCCATAGGCTGTAGGCGACAAGCCCGGAAGCCAGTTCAGAAGACGCCGTAGGCTCTAAGCTGGTAAGCCTCAAGCTTCTCGCTGATCTCTGGACCGAACGGCATCGCGATACTTGGCCACGTAGGTGACGAAGGGCGGAAGGGCAGCGGCGTTGCCTCGCCGCGGTTCGTTACGTATCAGCCCAAGTATCGCGATGCCTTTCGCTACAGAGATCAGCGAAAGGCTGAAAGCTTATGAGCTTACAGCCTACGGCGTCAGTGCGTTAACAACCACCGCGGTCATTGTCCGTCGTCAACGCCGTTACTGACGTGCCAGGACGATGAACTTCGCATCATCCCGCGCCACCTCGCGAAGCCACGCGATGAACTCCGGCAACTTCTCCGGCGGCTGCACCGTGGTGGCACCCGTGATCGTGCGCGCGAGCCGCAGCGTGCCGTTCTTCTCCGTGTACGAGGACTCGTAACTGCCGAACGCGCTCGACGCGCGCACGCCTTTCGGTAGCTGCGCGTGCCAGCCAGCCGGCAGCGCGATGGAGAACTCCGTGGTGACGATCCGCGCGCCCCAGAACTGCGCGGGATCGATCGGGAAGCGGCGCGGCTCGCGCGTGTCGAGCTCCTTGGCGGCCGTCGCGAGCGGCGCCATGCTGCCGAGCGGCATGTGGAGGATCAGCGTGCCGCCGCTGGGCGTCGCGGCGCGACCGTGGCGCACCAACACCTTCACGCGCACCATCGACCCGAGATCCTTCCCGTCGAAGCCGAGCAGGCTGTCGCCCTCGGCCCCCTCGAACGTCTTCTGCGCGATCGCGTTGGCCAGGTTCGCGCGCTGCGTGGAGTCGAGCGGATTGTAGAACAGGTTGCGCAGCCCGTACTGCGTGGCGCCGTCCGCGGTCTCC
>JBJMNM010000544.1:0-3048 GCA_045804305.1 Gemmatimonadaceae bacterium
GGGATAGCGATCCCGTCACCCGTCGGCGCCTGCCCTCCGCGGGGCTGTCGCTGGTGCGCGGATCTCCGCAGACGACGCAGGTGGTTGTGTCAGTGGAAGTCAGCGTCGGCCCGAGCCCTGACCTTGTGCAGTCCTCTGCGTACTCTGCGTCCTCCGCGGTGAAGCTCTTGCCAAGGAGGAAGGTGTGACCGGAGAGGCTACGCCGTGAGCCGCCACCGCCAACGGGTGCGTGCACTTCGCGAAGTCACTCCAGTGACGCTGCGCGGCTACCGAACGTGGATCGGCATCGTCTGGAGCAGCACGCCCAGGGCGGACGACACGGTGAAGCGAAGGTCGCCGGCGGTCGCGGGAGCGAGCTCGAAGTCGTAGGTCTCCCCGTTGCCCATCTGCTGGATGGCCGGCCGAACGGTGGCGCGCTGCGGTGGCAGCTCCATGCCGTCCTTGGCGATGGCGCGCCAGGTGACGAGCGAGGTGTCGCGCAGCACGCGCATGATCATGCTCGGCCGCCTGGTGTGGACGTCCACGATCCGCAGCCGGTACCGCTCACCCGCGCGGAGCTCGAGCGGCGGGGGGGCGAGGCTGCCGTTCACGAGCACGGCACCGCGGAGGTTGCCATTCACGAGCACCGCGCCGCCGATCGCGTTCGAACGGGGTACGGTGATGAGGATCGAGATGTCGTGCGTCGGGTCGAACGCCGCGGGGTCGTCGACGACGAGCAGCACGCCGCTCAGTCCTGCCTGTTGCTGGCGCACCTCGTCGGCGTGCGGGTGATACATGAAGGTACCCGACCGCGGCGGAGTGAAGTACGCCACGAACGAATCGTTCGGAGCGATTGCCTTCGCGATGTGCGTGCCCGATCCGGCGAAGTCCGCCACGCCGTCGAAGTAGCTCTCGAGCTCGATGCCATGCCAGTGCACCGCGGTCGCTTCGGGCAGGCGGTTCACGACCGTGATCGCAACGGGCTGGCCGCGCTCGAGCACGATCGTCGGCCCCGGGATCAGCGAGGCGGTGGTCGGCGCGGTGCGCGATCCGTCCTGTAGAACGTAGCCGAACGACGGTTCCGAATCGGTGCCGCCCGGTGCGGGCTGCGCGATGAGCCGGAGCGCGCGACGCGGTCGATCGGCGAGAGCCACGGACGGCGCATCGCGTCCACGCACCTCGATGCCCATCACCAGCCCCCCCATCATGTCGAGGGCATGATTGGTCACGTGCTGCCGATGCTCGGCGGGGAGCTTCGAGCCGTCGAGCGGGCCATTGCGCAGGACATGGAAGTTGTCGTGGCAGTGGAAGAGCCAGTTCCCCGCGCGCTCGGGCACCCACGTCATCGTGAAGGTGCGGCCCGCGGTGACGCGCTCGGTCACGACGCGGTACGGTGCCCCCGTGATCGAGTAGATGCTGTCCACCCGGCCGTCGCCGCGACTGGTGACGTCGAAGTAGAAGCCGTGCAGGTGCAAGGGACGCACGGCCGCACTGGTGTTGATCACGCGAAAGCGTACGGTGTCGCCGACGTCGTACGCGATGCGCTCGGTGTTCGGCCACGACTTGCCGTTGATGCTGAACCTCAGCACGGAGCTCCGGTCGATGTTGCCGAGGGTCAGCACCGTGTCCGACCAGAGCGCGATGAGCAGCACGCGATCGCGCGCCGAGCCGCCGCGCGGATCCACGATGAACGCACCACTCAACTCTGCGTCGACCGTGCTGCGCGGACGCTCGTTCCCGGCAGCGTTCGCCGCACGACCCCAGTAGTAATAGGTCCCGGGTGTTCCGGCGAGGAACCGCACCTCGCGCGACGCACCGGCCGCGAGCTGGAGTGTATCCGCGTTCGTGGCGGCGCCTCGGCTCGAAAGCCCGTGCAACACGAGCAGCTCCGGGAGCGAGTTCGTGATGACGGCACGGATCTCCGTGCCCTCCGGCACGCGGACCATCGGGCCCGGAATGCTCAGCGGCTTGCCCCCTTCGGCGAACGCTCGCACGACGAGGCCGGGCGCCGACTCCGCATCCGGATGCCACTCACCCTCGCGTGCCTCGAGTTTGATGACGAGGATGCCGTCGCGGAGCGTCCCCGCCGGCATGCGGTTGTCGTTGGCGACGATGCGCTCGGGCGACGACACGCGTGCGCGAGGCACCGGAGCGATTGCGGCGAAGGCAAGGCCGGAGACGAGTGCGGGAACCAGTCGCATCGATCCCTCAGGGGTGGGTGCCCGAGTATACGGGAAACAGGACCGGCCACGCCAGGCATGCCCAAGACCGGGGTAGCTCTTGAAGAGCATTGAACCGCAGAGGACGCGGAGGGACGCAGAGGAAACCAACCACTTTTGGGGGTCGACGGGAGCCGTCAGACCTGTCTACATTCGCCCATTCGCGCTAAGAAAGGGCGCCGAGGCTGTAGGCGGGAGGTTTCCTCGGCGCGGGGCGCCTTCCCCACGCCGGTGGATTTTCATTGACCGAACCACCATGCCGAGCATTGGACGTGTACGCGCGGCGCTGCGGAAGCTTCCCAACGTCGAAGAGGGGACGACCTTCGGGTATCCGGCGTTCAAGATCGGCGGAAAGGCCTTTGCATGGTTTCCGAAGAAGAAGGAGGTCGAACCGGACACGCTGGCGGTGCGTATGAGTCTCCTGGAGCGCGACTATCGCATGCGCGCGTCGCCAACCGCGTACTATGTCACACCGCACTACAAGGACTATCCCTGCGTGCTCGCTCGGCCCACCGCCCTGGACGATGCCGAGCTGCGCGAGCTACTCGAATCCGCTTACGAGTTCATGATCGCCGAGGCGCGGCGCAAAGTCCGCCGGCCGCGCCTGTAGTACCGGCAAGCGCGAGGTGCGACCACTGCGCGCTCAACGCGGGTCGGTTCGAGTGCTCGGCCTGTTCACGATCATGAGGTAATCCCTGCAAACGCCTCTTGCAGCTATGACTTTCTGCCTCCCAGCTCCCGCGCGACCGCCCATCTGCCGGCACTTCGAACGAGCAAATAGTCTTTCGCGTCGACAAAGATCGGTTGTCGACTGGACGTGGTCGCCCGAGTTACCGAAATCGTGGCGCGA
>JBJMNM010000545.1:0-2970 GCA_045804305.1 Gemmatimonadaceae bacterium
GCCGTATTGCGCCGCCAGCTCGACCGCCCTCTCGAAGGTGCGGTTGGCGACGACGGCGGCACGGACCCCTTCCTGCTGCAACGACGCCAGCGCGAGCTCTGCCATCTCGCCCGCGCCGAGCACCATCGCCCGACGGCCCGCAAGAGAGCCGAAGATCTTCTTGGAGAGCTGCACCGCCGCCGAGCTGACGCTCAGCGCGCCGTGGCCCAGCGTGGTCTCGCTGCGAACGCGCCCCCCCACGAGCAGCGCCGTCTGGAAGAGACGGTTGAGCACCGCGCCCGACGCGGGCCGGCTGACCTCCCAGGCGTCGCGCACCTGGCCGTGGATCTGGGCCTCGCCCACGACCATGGAGTCCATACCCGCCGCGACCCGGAACAGGTGCGCCACCGCCTCGCGATCGCGTCGCACGTAGCCGTAGCCGCTGGCGTCGCGCCCGAGCCGCTCGCTCAAGAGCGACCATGCCGCTCCGGCGGTCTCCGCGTCGCCCTCCACGAGATACAGCTCGGTGCGATTGCAGGTGGAGAGCAGCACTCCTTCGCGTGCGCCCGCCTCACCCCGGAGGCGCTCCAACGCGTCGAGCACCTCGCTCGTCCGGAAGGCGAGCCGCTCGCGCACCTCGAGCGGCGCCCCGTGATGGCTCACGCCGAGGACGATCACCGCCATGTCGCGACGCGCTCCCCGAGCGACGCACGCTCGACCGACTCGCAGAACCGCGCATCGAGCGCCTCCTTGGCGAGCGCGCGCCAGGCGAGACCGTCGCCACGATCGATGAGCGAGCGGCGCAGGTCGGCGAGATCGGCGAGCGCGCGCGCATATCGCGAATCGAAGCGCTCGGCGATCGCGTCGCGGATCCGCGCCGCGGCGTCGGGCACGCCACCGGTCGTCACGCCGATCACGAGCCCGCCGCTCCGGTGCGTCGCCATCGTTGCGAAGCTGCCCTCGGCGGGCAGATCGGTCACGTTCACGAGCCGGCTCGCCGCACGCGCGTCCGCGGCGACTCGAGCATTCACCGCGCGGTCGTCCGTCGCGGCGATCACGAGCTGTGCGTCAGCGATGTCGTCCGAGTGGTACGGTCGCTCGGCGAGCGCGACGCGTCCCGTGGGCTGGAGGGCGCGAATGTCGTCCGCGATCGTGGGGGCGATCACCCGCACCTGGGCGCCAGCCTCGCAGAACGCGCGCGTCTTTCGCGTGGCGACAGCGCCACCACCCACCACGAGCACGCGCAGCGCCGCTGCCTCGAGCAGAATGGGAAGGCCGCTCACAGGAACCGTCCCCCGCCGTTCGGCTCGGCGAAGCGGAACGCCAGATAGAGCACCACGACCGCGACGAACGAGATGCTCGAGTAGATCGCGGCGCGGCGCGCCTGCCATCCCCCGACGACGCGTCCGAGCGCGATGCCGGAGACGGCGAGCCAGGCTCCCGTGGCCCAGACGACTTTGAGCAGGCTCATCTCGCGATAGGCGAGCGAGTAGGTCACCGCGAGCACGACACCGAGCGTGAGCCCCAGCCAGCCGGCGACGGCCGCGACGTGATTGACGCGATCGAGCGTGGCGAGTGGGGGAAAGAACCGGAAGATGGCGCCGAAGCGGCGCGACTTGAGCTCGCGTCGCTCCACCAGGTACATGCACCCCGCCGCCGCGGCGGTGGCGAAGGCGGCGATGCCGATGAAGCTCAGCGCGATATGCGCGAAGAGCCAGGCGCCGCGCGCACCCGTCGGGTCCACTCCCGGGACGAAGCCGATGGCGTTCGCGACGGTCGTGGGCACCGCGGCGAGCGGCGCGGCGACGAGCGTGAGGCTCACGTCGCGGGCGGCGATCTCGACGATCAGCAGCGTGGCTGCGAGCACGAGCCCGGCGAAGGACAACGACGGACCGAGGCCGGTGAGGGGCAACTGTCCGACACGCTGGACGTACGCGAGCAGCCCCGCCGCGTGCGCAAGCACGCCGGCGGCGAGGAGAGCCGTGACACCGCGCACCGGTGCCCCTACCGGACGCGCAAACGGCGTCGCAGCGAGAGCCGCGGCGCCGATGTAGCACGTAATGGCGACGAAATGGGCGATCGCGGTCATGTCGGTCGCCCTAATGTAATGCGCGGACAGGCGTTACGGCATTCCGTCGCCCGTCCGCCCGCGCCCGTCAGGGCATGCGCGCCGTGATGCGGATGCTCTGGCCCACCCTGATCAACGGCTGCTCCTGCGTTGTGATGCGCGCGGTGGCACCGTGGTCCGTGACCTTCACGACCTGTCCGGTGGCGATCGGCAGCTCGGGCACCGCGGGACCATCGTCGCCCTGCTGGTCCAGACGCTCGCGGTACACCTCGATCTCGTCGCCGATGCGCACGCCGTCTTCCGCCTTGAGGTCGAACAGCACGTAGTAGTTCAGCGACGGCAGGACCGCGGGACGGTAGATGTAGCGGATCGTCGCCGTGGCTGCGCCTTCGCGCGCCACGGGGACGGGGATCGCATTCGCGCCGGCGCCGGCCGTATCGAACAGCACCACGCGCGTGTTCCCGTCGAGTCGGTTGTACAGCTCGAGCACCTCCACGATCGCCCCTTCGCCGTTCTGCGGCGCGCGCACCACGCGCAGCATCGCGGTCGGCACGACCACAGAGCCGACGCCGTCGACGTCGTCCGCCACCTCGTAGGCCATGTAGCGGTCCCGCTCGGCCGCGGCGACGTTCGAGGCGGGGCTCATCAGGATCTTGTCGTAGAGCTGGAAGTTCATCGAGGCCGGGGGCGCATTGATGCCCGGAACGTCGGTGCCGACAAGCAGCTTGCCCGAGGCGCGCGGTCCGCCCCGGCGATCGAAGTACGGTGCGCGGATGACGTCGCCGAGCGGTACGCGAGACGGCGCCGGTGGCGTCGTCAGCTCGCGCGCCGCGCTGGCGTTCCGGGTGTACACGCGGAACACGGTGGGGCCGGCCACGCGGCGCGGCGGCTCCTCGGGGGCCGGTGCGCGATACTGATTTGCC
>JBJMNM010000546.1:0-4020 GCA_045804305.1 Gemmatimonadaceae bacterium
CGCGGCCCGGAGCAGGACGGCGTCCTCGCCGAGTGCGAGCGCGCCGGCATCGCCTTCCTCCCCTACTTCCCGCTCGCCAGCGGCCTCCTCACCGGCAAGTATCGCAAGGGGAAAGGAGTGCCCGAAGGCTCGCGGATCGCCGACTGGTTCGAGGGGAAGATCACACCCGTCGACCTGGACCAGATCGAGGCGCTGATCGCCTTCGCCGAGGCGAGGGGACACACGCTTCTGGAGCTCGCGTTCTCCTGGCTGCTCGCGCACGGTGTAGTCGCGTCGGTCATCGCCGGCGCGACGTCTCCCCAGCAGGTGCACGCCAACGTCGCTGCCGCGAGCTGGTCGCTCACGGAGGCGGAGATGGCGGAGATCGATCGGCTGGCGCCGGCTCGCGTCGCCGACGTGGCGTAGTCGGCGCAGGTATCTACTGCCCCACGCTCACGTTCGCCGACGACTGGAAGTGTCCGTCGTGCGTGACGGCCGTGATCAGGACCCCCGCGCCAACCGCATGCGCGGTCACGCGGCCGGCCGCGTCGACGGTGGCGATCGACGGATCGGTCGACTCCCAGGTGACCGCACGGTCGCTGGCGTCAAGTGGTGCCACGGCCGCCACGAGCTGCGTCGTCCCGCCGATCGCGGCGATCTGGACCGACTGCGGGGTGACCTTCACTCCCGTCGCGGCGACGGGAGCGTAGGCCTGAGTCGTGTAGCCATTGCAGCTGCTCACGCCGAGCGCGAGAGCGACCAGCAACGGGGCGAGACCGAGATGCTTGTATGGAGTCTTCATGTTTTCTGATGAATGCGTGATGTGAATCGCGTTGCTGCCAGCGCGGCGTGGCTCGTCATCCGGATTGATCTCCACCAGCAGAGGCGGAAAACGCCGCCGAAACGGCTCACCGTGCTCGCCGGTGCACCGGCCTGAACTGATGGCGCGCACATCGCCTTGCCGACTAGCATTCACGAATGACTCCTCCTCCGCAGCGACGCATGCAGCTCGTCTGGCCTGCGCTCGACTATCTGGCCGACTACAAAGAGGCGCTCGCCCGCGGCTGGTCCCCCGACAACCTCCGCCCCGAAGCCGCCCTGGAGGAACTGGACCGCATCGCCGAGAACCCCGACCAGTTCCTGGAAGAGCAGATAGACCGCGACGCCAGAGGGCCCGCGATCACCCTCCCCGACGGCCGCACCGTACCCCGCCTCCCGGGCATCCACAAATGGATGTGGGACGGAGAGTTCTGCGGCTCGATCGGCTTGCGCTGGCAGCCCGGCACCGCCGAGCTTCCACCCTACTGCCTCGGCCACATCGGCTACTCCGTCGTACCGTGGAAGCGCAGACTCGGCTACGCGACGCAGGCGCTGGCCGACATTCTCCCGGAGGCGCGACTGGTGGGGCTTCCATACGTCGAGCTCACCACCGACGCGTCGAACGTCGGCTCGCAGCGCGTGATCGAGGCGAACGGAGGACGCGTGGTCGAACGGTTCACGAAGCCGGCGAGCTACGGCGGCGCCGAGAGTCTTCGGTTTCGGATTCAGTTGACGTAATGACAATCCACCGAGTGAGGTAACATCCGTGCCCTGCCTACTCGCCCTGTTCGCCCTCATCGCACCGCGCCTCACCATCCTGGTGCTCTGGTTCTTCACGAACTGGTTTCGCGGCCTCTACCACAACCTGCTCTGGCTCATTCTCGGGTTCCTCTTCCTCCCGACGACGACGCTCTGGTATTCGGCCGTCATGCATTGGTGGGGCGGGCAGTGGACGCTCTGGCCGGTCGTCGGTCTCGTGCTCGCGCTGCTGATCGACGTGTCGCCGGGTCATCATGCTCGCCAGCGTCGGCGGCGGCGAGCAGTCGAGGAGGTCTGACGACGGGTCGTCGATGTTCGCCGATACCCGTCAGGTATGGAAGGAGACGAAAGATGTCTTGGACTGCGGCAACGTTCCTGGAGATCGTCCATCTCGACGAACGTATCAGTCCTCTTCCAGACCGGAGTCCAATGCGCGCCCACACCTCGTTCTACTCGCTGCTCGCCGCGGCCGCGCTCAGCGCCACCGCCGCCGCTTCCGCAACCGCACAGCAGTCCGCCACACCTGGCTTCGTCCGCCTGGTCGCGACTACCGCGACGTCGGCTGACGCGCCGCGGGCCGTGCGCACGCTGGCCACCTACGACTTCAATTCGTCGGTCTTCGGCATGCCGAGCCGAGTGACGGTCGTCGATTCCGCCGGCACGCTGGTGGCGACGTTCCGCGCCCGTGGCGACAACGCCGATCAGCCGATGCGGGTGGCCGTCACCGATCGCGACGTCCTGCTCGAGGGCGAGACCGTGCGCGGCAGGCTCAAGATCCGGCTCTACGATCAGAACGATCGGGTGTCTGCCGGGGCGGTCATCGGGAACTGGGAGCTCGGATCACTCCAGGGCGAGCTGCGCGCACGCGCGGTGCGCTGAGGCCAGACTGCGTTCGATGAAAGGCCGGCCGAGACTCGGCCGGCCGCACGCGGGTGGCTACGACGGCTGGTCCTCGCTTGGCGACTCGCCGCCCAGCGGCCGAGGTGGCACCACCTGGGCCGCCTCGCACAGCTGGCGCAGGCCGTCGTCCGACCGGAAGGCCCAGTCTGGCGGAATCGGGCTCAGGCGCCGCTTCTCGCCGGGCGACTCGAACGCCAGCCAGCCGCTCTCGTAGGGCTCCGGCAGGCGCACTCGCCTGGAGGTCGCCGAGGGATGGATGGCGCGGGCCTCCCACACGACGCCCGCGGCGTCCTGAAAGCGCCGGTGTCCCCCTTCGGCGTCGACGGCCGCGTGGGGCGACCGCTCACGATCATGCCGGCTCCGTCGCTTGATCGAGATGACCTTCTTCGCCGCGTCGTCGGCGATCGCCAGCATCTCCTCGACGCGAATCAGTTGACCCGTATCGGCCCCGGTGATGTCCACGCTGCACGCCTGCTCGAGCGTGTCCTTGAGCAACCGCTGCGCTTCGGCAAACCCTCCGGATTCCCGGTCACTCTGTTTCGGCGACATTGATGTACCATCCGCTCCGTGCCGTGGTAGGGCTGGTGTGGCTGCGTGACCGTGCCTCGCCGGGGTCTTTGACGGATCCCGGAGGAACGCGCTTCTTCATGGCCGATACCGCGAGTTTCGAACCACCGCGCCGGCGCCGCGGTGACTACTCGGCCGGCAGCTCGAGGGTGAACGTGCTCCCTTTTCCTACCCGGCTCGTCGCAGTCAGCTCACCCCCCATCCCCCGCGCCAGGTCCCGGCTGATCGCCAGCCCGAGCCCGGACCCCTCGCCGCGACGCGCCGGATCGACGTTCACCTGCACGAACGGCTCGAAGATCTGATCGAGCCGGTCGGCGGCAATGCCGACGCCGGAGTCCTCGACGCTCAGCCGCACTCGACGCGGCTCTCCAGGGGGGGCGCTCGCCTCCACGCGCACGCTGCCACCACGCGGCGTGAACTTCACCGCGTTGCCGAGGAGGTTGAGCAGCACCTGCTCGGCCTTGTCCTTGTCGGCGCGAACGGCAAGCGCGTCGGGGACGTCGACGTCGATCGACAGCCCGCGCTCGGTGAGCTGCGGCTCGACCATCGGCAGCACGGCGTCCACGATCTCGCGAACGGCGACGCGCCGAAGGTCGTAGTGCACGCCGCCGGCCTCGATGCGCGCGAGGTTGAGCACTTCGTTGATGAGCCGAAGGAGGTGCCGCTGGCTGCGCGCCACTTTGCCGTGCGCTTCCTGCTGCTCGGGCGTGACCGGGCCGTGAATGCCCATCTCGAGGAGCTGCACGTAGCCGCCGATCGCGTTCAACGGAGTGCGAAGCTCGTGCGACATGGCCGCGAGGAACGCGCTCTTGGCATGGCTCGCCTCCTCGGCGATGCCGCGCTGGCGCTCGAGCTCCTGGTTCGCGCGCACGAGCGCGTCCTCGAACTTCCACCGCTCGCGGACGCGCATCAGCACGCAGTCCGTGACCCACTCGCCGCCTCGCTCGCGACGCACGGCGTTGAGGAGGACGCCGATCTCCTCGCCACTCGCCGAGC
>JBJMNM010000547.1:0-7644 GCA_045804305.1 Gemmatimonadaceae bacterium
CTCGAACGTGTACACGTAGTCGCCCTGCTTCTTCTCCGGCAGCGTGATCATCAATCCGTCCGCCGCCTGAGTGAACTGGAGGTTCGCCGTTCCGGGTACGCCGCCCCACGGCGCGGTGGTGAACAGCTCCACACGCTCGACTTTTCCCGGCGCGTGAACAGAGCCCGACGCGAGTGACTTGATCGTGACCTTCCCGCTCTCCGGCCACGCCATCACGAACGCGTACACCTTGCCTCCCTTCTGCACGAAGCGGATGTCCTCGGCCGTGTAGGGCTTGTTCTTTCCTTCGTTGAAGCCCTGCTCGCGCAGTGCCGGCTGCGCCTGCGTCGATGGCCCTTCGCCATAAACCGACCAGGGTCTACTGGCATGGATCGCTGTGCCGTTGGCTTTCATCCAGTGCGTGAAGTCGGCGATGAACGACAGCTCGTCGTCGTCCGGCGCGCCCGATCCGGGCAGCGGCACGTTGAGCATCAGGTTGCCGTTCTTGGCCACGATGTCGACGAGCATCTGCGCCACCATCTGCGCCGACTTGTAGCCGTGCCGCGCGAACAGCGGGCGCGAGTAGTGCCATTCGCCGATGCAGGTGTCCGTCTGCCAGGGGAGGGGCAGCACGTCGGTCGCCACGCCGCGCTCGATGTCCCACACCATGCACTTCCGCTGCTGCTCGTTCAGGACCTTCCCCGTCAGCACCGCCTCGAGCTTGCCGCCGTGCCGCTGCATGCTGCGGTTGTAGAAGTTCGCGGCGATGCGCAGACCGACGTCGCTGATCGGATACAGCGGGAGCGCGGTGTCGTCGAAGTAGACGAGGTCGGGGTCGTGCTGCTCGATCAGGTCCATCGTACGCGCGTAGAACTTCTCGCAGTACGCCTTGTCGGGGATGCTGCTCCCTTCGCTCGCCTTCCAGTCCCAGACGAGCTTCTTGCCCGGCGCGTGGCGCTGCTCGTAGAGCTCCTGCGGGTCGAGCCCGTCCCACCACGCTCCCTTCCCCTGCGCGCGCGTGAGCTTCCCGTCGTACGGCACACCAGCGTATGGCCCGTCCTTGTCCGCGCCCTGCGACACCTCGTACCAGCTCCAGGCGTGCGCCGCGTGCACCGAGACACCGAACTTCATCCCCGCCCGCCGCGTCGCCCGCGCCCACCCGCCGATGAGATCCTTCTTCGGGCCGAGCTGGACCGAGTTCCACGACTGATGCTTCGAGTTCCAGTTGTCGAAGTTGTCGTGGTGGTTGGCGAGCGCCATGAAGTACTGCGCCCCCGCCTGCTTGTAGAGCGACAGCAGCTCGTCGGGGTGCCACTCCTCGGCGCGCCATTGATGGATGACGTCCTTGAATCCCGCGCGCGACGGGTGGCCGTAGCGCGCCACGTGCGCGATGTAGTCCCGACTTCCCTGCTCGTACATCTGCCGAGCATACCAGTCCCCCTGCTCCGGCACGCACTGCGGGCCCCAGTGGGCCCACATGCCGAACTTCGCATCGCGGAACCAGTCGGGAGTCTGATAGTTGGCCAGCGATTCCCACGTCGGCTGGAACTCGGCCGCACGCGGACGGAAGAGGGGAGTGGGACCGCTCAGCCTCGGCAGCCACAGCCCTGCGACGGCGGCGGCACCGGTCTGGAGGAATTCGCGACGGGAAGACGGCATCGGCTGGGGTCCGTGTGGGTTCGATCGTAGCGCGCTACCATGAATCGCGAGCGCGGTCGCGTCAAGCGTGCGCTCGAGGGACTCAAGGGGGTCAGACTCCTTGAAAACCGGTACGACCCGTATCGTTTTTCAAGGAGTCTGACCCCCTTGATGTACCACGAGACGGTCGGTGTCCGCTCTCACGCTCTCGCCGCGCGCGAGTGCAGATTCCACCTGTGGCCAGACGGTTCGCCATCGGCAGCAACCTGCGTCGGCAATGCGCGCCGGCGCTGGCGCGAGGGGACGACGGTTCACACTCCGCACGACGAGGCACGACGATGCGATTCAGCATGCTCACCGCCAGCGCGCTCGCGCTCGGCTCGCTGTGGACGAACGGCGCCGCCGCACAGAACCCGACGTCGTCGACGCCACCGGGCGCACCGACGGAAGGACCGCCGGCGGGCGGGCAGCCGGGCCCGCGGCAGATGCCGCCCATCGTCCTCGCACCGGACGACATCCGCGCCGTGCCCGACGCGCCCGCGGGCTACAACGCGAAGCGTGAGGGCATCCCGCACGGCACGATGACGATGATCGAGTACGACTCGAAGACCGTCGGCACTCGGCGCAAGATGCTCGTGTACACGCCGCCCGGGTACACGCCGTCGAAGAAGTACCCCGTGCTCTATCTCCTGCACGGCATCGGCGGCGACGAGACCGAGTGGCAGCGCTTCACGCAGCCGGAAAACATCCTCGACAACCTCATCGCCGACGGGAAGGCGGTGCCGATGATCGTCGCGCTGCCCAACGGCCGCGCCGAGGTGAACGACCATCCGACGGACAGCCCCTTCGCCCACTTCAAGGCGTTCGAGACCTTCGAGGGCGATCTGCTGAACGACGTCATCCCCACGATCGAATCACGCTACTCCACGCTGACCGACCGCGAGCATCGAGCGCTCGCCGGCCTCTCGATGGGTGGCGGCCAGACCCTCAACTTCGGTTTCGCGCGTCTTGACCGCTTCGCCTGGCTCGGCGCCTTCTCCGCCGCGCCGAACACGAAGGCGCCGGCCGCGCTCGTCCCCGATCCCGCCGCGGCGAAGCAGCAGCTCAAGCTCCTCTGGCTGTCGTGCGGCAACAAGGACGGTCTCATCAACATCAGCCAGGGCGTGCACCGGTATCTCAAGGCGCACGACGTGCCGCACGTGTGGAACGTGGATGATCAGGCGCACGATCCTGTCACGTGGGGCAGCAACCTCTATCACTTCTCGCAGCGCGTGTTTCGATGAATCGCATTGCCGTTCGTTCCGCCGTTCTGCTCGTCGTCGTCGCATCGTGCCGCGGTGCCACGCCGGTGGTTCCGTCGCCGGCTGCCGCAACTTCAGCGAACCTCCCCGCCCCCGAGCCTTCGCGGTTCCAGCAGGACATCCTGCTCGAGGGGGTGTTCGACGAGCCGACGGAGATCGCCGTCGCGCACGACGGGCGCGTCTTCATCGTGGAGCGACACGGCACCTTCTCGATGTACGACCCGACGACGCGCACCCAGCGCGCCATCCAGAAGCTCGACGTCAACGACGCCGATGAGAACGGCCTGATCGGCATCACGCTCGATCCCGGCTTCGATCGCAACCACTGGATCTACCTCAACCGCACCGTCGGAGATCATCACCGGCTGGCGCGCTTCACCTTCGAGGGCGATTCGCTGCGCGACGAGCGGGTCATGCTCGAGTTGCGCATCGACAAGGGATGCTGCCACACCGGTGGCTCGCTCGCCTTCGATCGCAACGGGAATCTCTTCTCCTCGTACGGCGACAACACGAATCCGTTCACCGCGGGCGACTACGCGCCGATCGAGCCGACGCCCGGCAAGTCGCTCGCCGACGCGCTCCGCTCGGCGGGGAACACGCAGGACCTGCGCGGCAAGATCCTCCGCATCACGCCGACGCCCGACGGCAAGTACACGATCCCCGCCGGCAACCTGTTCGCCGATCCGAAGGTCGGCCGCCCGGAGATCTACGTCATGGGCGACCGCAATCCGTACCGCATCAGCGTCGATCAGCACACGGGCTGGCTCTACTGGGGCGAGGTCGGCCCCGATGCGCGCCGCGATTCCGTGTACGGCTCCGAGGGGTTCGACGAGGTGAACCAGGCGAAGCACGCCGGCAACTACGGCTGGCCGATGTTCATCGCCGACAACCGTCCGTATCGCAACTACAACTTCACGACGAAGCAGCTGTTCGACTTCTTCGATCCGAAGCGGCCGGAGAATACGTCGCCGAACAACACGGGTGCGAAGATCCTGCCGCCGCCGCAGCCGGCGATGATCTACTACCCGTACGAGAAGAGCGAGAAGTTCCCGCTCACGGGCGAAGGCGGACGCACGGCGATGGCGGGTCCCGTCTATCACTTCGGCGACTACGCCGGCTCCGCGGTGCGTCTCCCCGAGTACTACGACGGCAAGTTCATCCACTACGACTGGATGCGCGGCTGGATGCTCGCGACGACGCTCTCGCCGTCGGGCGACTACCTGCGCATGGAGCCCTTCCTCTCGCAGCTCGCGTTCGATCACCCGGTCGACGTCGAGATGGGAAGCGACGGCTCGCTCTACGTGCTGGAGTACGGCACGTACTGGAACGCGAAGAACGCGAACGCGCGTCTCAGTCGCATCACCTATCACCCAGGGAATCGTCCGCCCGTCGCGAAGCTCATCGCGTCGCGCACGGTCGGCCCCGCGCCGCTCACCGTCGAGCTCTCCGCCGACTCGAGCTTCGACCGCGACCCGAGCGATTCGCTCCGCTTCACCTGGTCGATTCCCGGCGCGGGCGATCGCGACGGCGTGCACATCACGCAGACCTTCACGACGCCCGGTCGCCAGCACGTGCGCCTCGTCGTGCGCGACCGCGCCGGCGCCGAGTCCGAGGCGAGCACCGACGTCCTCGTCGGCAACGCGCCGCCGAGCGTGGCGATCGACGTCGCCGGCAATCGGTCGTTCTACTGGGACGAGGCCGGCGTCGACTACACGGTGCGCGTCACCGACGCCGAGGACGGATCACTCGACAAGGGGATCGATCCGGCGAAGGTGAACGTGTCGCTTGCATACGGTCCCGCCGGCGCATCGCCGGCGCCGGTCGGCGCGAGCGCTGGTGGACAGGCCGCGTCGGTTCCGGACGGGCTGGCGCGTATCCGGCGGAGCGACTGCCTCGCCTGTCACGGCGTGGAGAACGCGTCGCTCGGTCCAGCGTACGTCAGCGTCGCGCAGAAGTATCACGGCCAGCCCGACGCGCGCATGAAGCTGATCACGAAGATCGCGACGGGCGGCACGGGCGTGTGGGGCGATCGCGTCATGCCGCCGCATCCGAGCCTGAGCGAGGACGACCGTCGCGCGATGGTGGACTACATCCTCTCGCTCGCATCGTCGAAGCTGCCGGCGCGTGGCCATGCGCCCCTGGGTCAGCAGACGGCGACGCCCGGCGGATCGTATCGACTGACGGCGATCTACGCCGATCAGCCGCGCAACGGCATCGGCCCGCTCGCCGACACGGCGGTCGTCGTGCTCCGGGCGCCGCGCGTGTCCGTGGCGAGCGCCGTGGGCTTGCGCAACATCGGACTCGGCACCGCCAAAGGCGCCGACAGCACGTCGCACCTCGTGGCGACGGTCTACGCCGACACGTCCCACCTGAACATGGGCAGGCTGGATCTCACTGGCGTAGCACGCGTGACGTTCGAGCTCCGCTCGCCGGCGAACTACCCGTTCACCATCGAGCTCCGGGACGGCAGTCCGACCGGTACGGTGCTCGGCAGCGCGGACGTGCGGCCAGCGGCAGCGGAGCAGTGGTACACGCAATCCGTTCCGGTGTCGGCGGCGGGCGAGCGGGCGTTGTACGTCGTGCTGCGAACCGCCCAGCAGGGGATCGGGCAGTTCAATCATCTGGTGACGATCGATGGGGTGCGGTTCGAGAAGAGGTGATGAGGTGATGAGGGGATGAGGGGATGCGGGGATGCGGAAGTGCAGATCCCCCGACTTCGCTCGGGATGACAGGCTCTCTCGCTGCCCCTCAGCCCCGCTGCCCCGCAACAGAGCACGCGCAGCGAGTCGAAGGATCTGCACGTGCTGTCGCGCCGCGGACCGATTGCAGGCGGAGGACGTGGAGGAACAGAGAGACCGCAAGCCCGCTCGAGACGCTTCTCCTAACGTCCAACGACGCGAACGCGGATGACGCGGATTGAACGGATGACGCGGATCGCTCCGTGCGGGCGGAACGATCTCTCCACCGGACCGTCAAAGCCTTTGATGGCGTGGATGGCGAGGAGCGAGGCGCCGGTGCATGGCGCTCGACCCGGAGAGCGGTTCTTCGTGCCTCTGCGCCTCCGCGTGAACCTCAGGCTCTGGTGAACCGATCGAAGCAGTTCTCCGCGCCCTCTCGGTTTCTCCTCTGCGCTCTCCGCGAGAACCGCAGTGCAGATCCTCGACTTCGCTCGGGATGACACGACGTGCGAATGATCAGCGACGAGAACCAGTCGCGTCGGGGTCTTCCGGGCGCGTCCACACTCCGGGCCATCCCGGCAGCGCGAGCCCGAGCAGGAGTCCGACGACGGCGAGCCAGAACGTCAGCAGGTACGCCCGTGTGAAGCCGGCGAGCGTGACGGTGCCGGCGACTGCCTGCATGTGGCCGCCGAGGAGCGTGGCGAGCAGCGCGATGCCGTACGCCTGCACGAGATAGCGCGTGGACGACACGAGCGACGTGGCGCGCGGCAGCGCGTCGTGCCCCACGTCGGCGAGTGCGGCGGTGAACGGCGTCTGCACCGTGAGTCCCAGCGCGACGCCGCGCACGACCATCAGGACGACGAGGAACCGCAGTGGCGTCGCCGGCCCGAGGTGCGCGAGCTGCCAGGTGTTGTAGGTCAGCAGTGTGAACCCCGACACCACGAGCACCCGCGGTCCAATCCGGTCGTACGCGAGTCCGGCGAGCGGAAGCGTCAGTCCCGCGCACAGCGCGAGCGGCAGCATGACCATCCCCACCGTGAGCGCCGGCGCGCCGCGAAGGGATTGCAGGTAGACCGGCAGCAGGAACTCCGCGCCGAAGAACGCCACGACGGTCACGTACCCCACGAGCGTCGCGATCAGGAACACGCGCTGCCGGAACAGCCGCAGGTCGAGCAGCGGCGCGACGGCGACGCGAAGCTCCGTGTAGACGAACGCGACGAGCGACGCCAATCCCACCGCGAGCCAGGCACCCACGCGTGGCGCGTGCCATCCGATCTCGCCGAGCAGGGCGGTGACGTACAGCAGCGCGCCGAAGGCGGGGATCGCGGTGACGAGACCCAGCGCGTCCCACGGTGTGTCTCGATCGCCGGGCCGGTTGACGAGGAATCGCGTCGCGACGAGCACACCCAGCGCGCCGATCGGGACGTTGATGAAGAAGATCCATCGCCACAGATGTCGATCGACGAGCCAGCCGCCGAGCACCGGGCCAAGCGCGGGCGCGAAGAGCAGCGCGAGCCCGAACACGCCGAGCGCCGCGCCGAGCTCTCGCTTCGAGAAGCCACGAAAGAGGAGCGCCGTGCCGCACGGCACCGCGATCCCGCCGCCGACCCCCTTGAGCGCGCGCGCCGCCACGAGCGTCCACAGTGACGGTGCCAGTCCTGCGCACAACGAACCGACGACGAACACGACGAGACCGATGACGTACATCCGCTTGAGCCCGAACCGGTCGGCGAGGAACCCGGCGACGGGCGTCGTCATCCCGAGCGCGAGCACGTAGACCGACACGATCCACTGTGCGTCGTGCAGACTCGCGCCCAGCTCGGCCCGCATCACCGGAAACGCGTCGTTCACGGCGGTGGTGTCGAGCGTGACCATGAAGATCCCGAACACAACGGCCGCCAGAACACGCCACTTCGAAGTTTGCTGCTCGGCCGGTCCGTCCGCCGCGGCGCCGGCGGCGACGGCGCTCCTCAGCGCAGCCACAGTCCCAGCACCGCGCACTCGGCGCCGAGCACGATGATGGCCGCACCATTGCGCCGTGCCGTGAC
>JBJMNM010000548.1:0-2374 GCA_045804305.1 Gemmatimonadaceae bacterium
AGCGCTCGCCCATGTACGGCTGGCCATCCACCGACCATCGCACGTCGGTGGCGCCGGGTCCGGCGGCGCGGAGGGGGATCGTCGAATAGCGGGCGTCGACACCCGCCGGGATGGCGTATCGATCGCCGTCGGCGGGGGACGCGATGTGAAAGCGGGAGGCACGTCGCGCGGAATCGCGCGCGGCGTCGACCGCCGCGGCGGCGAGCGAGAGGCCCATCACGCGCGTGCCCTCGCCCGTTGCGGCCAGGATAACGCCCTCCATCGCGGGACGCAGGCCCTGGCGCGACCACTCGGCATATTCGTCCGGCAGCGTGACATGGCCGCTCTGCTCCCAATCGTCGGCTCGTGTCGGCTCGGTCCCGCGAGCGAACCATTCGGAGAGCTGCGCGCACTCACCGGTCGCGCGAAGACCGGAGAGCCGGCACACGGGCACGCTGAGGGCACCGACCTCCGCCGGCGTCGTGAGCTCGCCCGGCGGAATACGCTGCGCCACGGCCATCACCACGCGGTGGAGCAGGGGACCGGCACCGGTCACGCCGCTCACGCCCTGCATGGGTCGGCCGCTGAAGTTGCCGGCCCATACCGCCACCGTGAAGTGGCGTGTCGTGCCGACGGCCCAGTTATCGGTGAAATGCCGGCTCGTGCCCGTCTTCACGGCCACGGGAAATGGGAAATCGAACGGCGTGCTCGTGCCGAAGCCGGGAATGCGGGCGGCGGGATCGTGGAGGATGTCCAGCACGATCGCGCTCGCCACCGGCGAGACCACGCGCCGTGCAGCGGGCATCGAACGCGTCGCATGCACCGCACCGCTCGACGGACGCCATGTCCACGGACGCCATTCCCCGCCGTTCGCCAGCACGCGATAGCCGTTCGCGAGCTCGACGAGCGTGACGTCGCCATTGCCGAGGGCGAGGCCGAGCCCGTAATGCTCGGCGTCGCGCTGCAACGACTCGAATCCCGCGAGCCGCAGCGTTTGCAGCAGACTTCCGGTGCCCATGCGTGCCGCCAGCTCGACGGCCGGCACGTTGTACGAGCTCGCCAGCGCCTCGCGCGCGCGCACCGGTCCGCGGAACCGCCGGTCGTAGTTCCGCGGGGCGTATGGCCCGGTCGCGGTGCCGTACGCCTTGGGAATGTCGGGGAGCACGGTCGCGGCGGTGACACCGCGATCGAACGCGAGCGCGTACAGAAAGGGCTTGAGCGCCGAGCCGGGCTGGCGCGCGGAGACGACCATGTCCGTCTGGCCATCGTCGGCGGACCAGAAGTCGGGTGAGCCGACCCAGGCAAGCACCTCGCCGCTCTCGTTGTCGAGCACCACGGCGGCGGCGTGCTCCACGCCGCGATCGTGCAGCACGTCCACGGTATGGCGCACTTCCGACTCGATCGCCGACTGCAGCGGCAGGTCCAGCGACGTGCGAACGGTGGCGGAAGGCGAGGCACCGCTATCCGCGGTCCACGCGAGCACGCGAGTCGTGAAGTGCGGCGCGAGAAATGGCGGCGTGCGGCGCGGCGTGAGCAGCGGCTCCTCGCGCGCTCGGGCCACGTCGTCGCGCGACACCAGGCCGAGGGCGCGCATCCGGCGCAGTGCGTGCCCACGGCGCTTTCGCGCGCGGCTGGACGACGCGTACGGGTTGTCGCGCGACGGCGCATGCGCCAGACCGGCGAGCGTCGCCGCCTGCCCGAGGCTCACGTTCGACGCGGGCGCGTCGAAGTAGAGCGCGCTGGCCGCGCCCACGCCCGTCGTCGCCTGGCCGAGATTCACCCGGTTCAGGTACTGCTCGAGGATCTGCTGCTTGTCGAGGTGCGCTTCGAGCCGAAGCGCCCAGAGGGTCTGCGCGAGCTTGCCGCTCCAGGTGCGCTCCGACGGCGAAACCAGGCGCGCGAGCTGCATCGTGATGGTGGACGCGCCCGACACGACACCGTGCGCGAGCAGGTTGTCCCGCGTGGCGCGCGCGAGAGCGCGCATGTCGATGCCGTGATGGTCCCAGAAGCGCTTGTCCTCGACGGCCACGAACGCGTTGATGAGATCGGGATCGATCTGGCCGTACGGCGTCCACCGAGCCTGATTACCATCCGCTGCGCGCGTGGTCCGCAGCGACAGGCCGTGTCGATCTTCCAACGAGACGCCCCGAGCCTGCGTGTCGCCGAGCGTGGCTGTCGACAGTGGCCAGCAGATCCAGATGCCGCAGGCGAGCATCGCGGCGGCGACCGTGAGGCTCCCCGCCGCCGCGACGCGCGCGAGTCGTCGCTTCCCCAACCTCATTTCCGGGGCGTGATCACGAACGTCCCGCCGTCGCTCCGGCCGTTCACCCCAGGGTTGTACATCTCCTCGGCGTGCGCGGGCGGCTTGATGAACGTGCCCGGCGTGGTGGCGCGC
>JBJMNM010000549.1:0-4910 GCA_045804305.1 Gemmatimonadaceae bacterium
CACCGGCGTAGAACTTGTCGAGCCAGGGGTTGTCGCCATCGACGCTCTCGAGCGCGTGCTGGAGCCCGAACCGCTGCGCCAGCGCGCGGGTCAGGGTGCTCTTTCCGGAGCCGACCATGCCAGCGATTCCAATTAGCATGCGTAAAGCGTTAGGTGCAGGAACGGCGACGCGGTCCGTTGTCTAGGAAACTGAAGCGGTCGGCTGCAAGCTATCAAGCGACGAGCTCGTCGCTTGATAGCTTGCCGGTGACGCCGTCTTCTGCACTGGCTCCCGAACCTATCGCTTGCAGCCTCTCCGAACCTGGAGCCCGATGAGCAGTTCAGCCCCGAAGGTGCCCGAAGCCGGTGCGGGCGAGTGGGTCTCGCTCTCGGACGACCTGCTCGCCGGCCTCGTGCACGGCCTCAACAACCGCGTCACCGCCTTGAGCGTGTTCGCGGAGCTGATCGCGCTGGGCGACAGTCAGATGGCGTCCAGCGGAATGCTGGCGACGGAAGTCGGTCGCCTTCAACGCCTGTCCACGCTCCTCGCCATGCTGCCGGCGCGCACTCAGGGCGCCGAGGCGTTGGAGATGGACCCCGTGCTGGACGACGCGATCTCGCTGCACGCACAGCATCCACGCATGCACCCGATGGAGTGCGTGGTGGAGCGGAGCGGCGAGCTTCCGCCACTGCGAGCAGCGAGGTGGGCGCTGCTCCGGTTGTTCCTGCTCGTGGTCCACGCGGCCAAAGGGGCAGCCGAAGCAGCACGCCGAGAGCGCGTGATCATCCATCTCGCCGGCGACGCCGACTCCGTGACGTTGCGGGTGTTCGCGCTCGGCGGTGGCGTATATGCGGCGGCGCTGGCGGAGCAATGCGGCGGCGCGATCGTGCAGGTTGGCGACGAGCTTCAGCTCGCCCTCCCGTCGCTGACCGCGGTGCGGCGGCGCGAGCACATTGCTCGCGCCGCCGACTGATCAGGCGGACGCCTGTAGCGGGGCGAGGGCCTGGCGGAGCTGCGCGAGCGCCTTCGATCGGATCTGCGAGATGCGCGACTCGCTCACGCCCATCACCGCGGCGATCTCGCGCGCCTTGAGCTCCTCGAAGTAGTAGAGCGACAGCACCGTGCGCTCCTGATCCTTCAGCTCGAGCATCGCCTCACGCAGACGAGCGACCTCTTCCTCCCTCGCGAGCCGATCGTCCGCCGTCTCGTCGCCCGTCCCGAGGAACGCCGCAGGAAAGGTGAAGGCATCGTCGCGGTCCGAGGCACCGGCATCCAGCGGGACGTGCACCGCGCCTTCGACGTCGGACTGCCAGCGCCAGAGCGTCGGCGCATCGACGCCAAGCTCTGCGGCCACCTCGGCGGCGTCCGGGGCACGTCCGAGCGTGCGAGTCAGCGTCTCGCGTGCCGCGGCGATGCTCCGCGTCTTCCGGCGCACGGAGCGGGGCACATGATCCTGACGTCGCAGCTCGTCCAGGATCGCACCGCGAATGCGCGGTACGGCGAAGGTGCTGAACGCCAGCCCCCGACCTGTGTCGAATGCCTCGAGCGCGCTCATGAGGCCCATCGTGCCGGCGCTCACGAGCTCGTCCACATCGGCGTCCGCGGCAAGCCCGCGCGCCAGCTGGCGGGCCACATGGTGCACCAGGCTCAGATTCTCCCGCAGGAGGGAGTCGCGCGCGGCGGCGTCGCCGGCGGCGTAGGCTGCCCAGAGAGTCTGCGATTCCATTTCAATTCCGGCATCGGGGGTCCCCAGCGGCTGATCTGGGGGAGCGGTCGCGTCGGGAGGGAGGACGCGTCGATAAAAGAAAGCGAGCGCAGCTATCGCAGGTCGCAGGCCAGCCCGAACTCCCAGCTCACCTCGTGAAGGTGGTCCAGTGAGCCAGCTCGTACGCCGCTCTAAGCGCTTCTAGTACAGCGCGTTAACAGATTTCCGCCGCCAGACGCACGCGCAAAGGGCAGCTCATCGCCACCGTGGCCAGCTCGGAAAATGCTGCCGCCCGGCAGAATCTGCCGAGTCGATCCGGGCGCCTTGGAAGACGCTGCGGTAGGCAGAGCTCAGCCAGAGGCGGATTGGCCGTTGAGCTTGTTGCGGAGCGTCCGCACGCTCATGCCGAGGAGTTCCGCGGCGCGAGTGCGATTGCCGCCGCTCACCTCGAGCGCACGCGAGATGAGGCGAGATTCGGCCGCGCCGAGGTCGAGGCTCGTGAGGATGACACTCTCCGGCGCGTCGGCGCCGGAGCACGGAATGGCCGCCGACCGCGGCGGCGTGGGTCCGCTCCAGCGGGGCGAGAGCCCGAATCGCTGACCGTCGAATGCCTGCGGCTGAAGGATCTCATCCGGGGAGAGGATGACCGCGCGCTCCACCGCGTGCTGGAGCTCGCGTACGTTGCCCGGCCACGAATACTGCTGGAGCATCGCGACGGTCTCGGCGGCCAGGCCGCGCACCGTCTTGTGCATCTCCGCCGCGGTGCGCATGGCGAAGCGGTATGCGAGCAGCGGAATATCGTCCGGACGCTCCCGTAGCGGTGGCAGCGCGATCGGCATGACGCCGAGTCGGAAGAAGAGGTCCTGTCGAAAGTGGCCCTCGGCGGCGTATGCCGCGAGATCGCGATTCGTGGTCGCGATGATCCGCACGTCCACCTTGATCGGCGCCGAGCCGCCCACGCGCTCGAACTCCTGCTCCTGGAGCACGCGCAGCAGCTTGGCCTGAAGGTCGATGCGCATCTCGCTGATCTCGTCGAGCAGCAAGGTGCCGTGGTCGGCGCGCTCGAAGGCGCCGTGCACTCGCCGGATCGCGCCGGTGAACGATCCCTTCTCATGGCCGAACAGCGCGCTCTCGACCAACCCCTCCGGGAGCGCCGCGCAGTTCAGCTTGATGAAGGGCCCGTCACGACGATCGCTGGCGTCGTGAATGGCGCGGGCGAACAGCTCCTTCCCGGTGCCGGACTCCCCCTGAAGAAGCACCGTCGCCCGGGTGGGTGCCGCCATGGAGACCGTCTGCAGCAGGCGACGGATCTGCGGGCTGTCGCCCACGATCGCGCGCTCGTTGCGGAACTCCGTGACCTCGCGGCGCAGTCTGTCGTTCTCGCGGCGCAGCCGTGCCACCTCGAGCCCCTTGGAGACCGAGAGCTCGAGCTGCTCGGGTCGCACCGGCTTGGTGATGTAGTCGACCGCCCCCGCCTTGATCGACTCCACCGCATGCTCGATGGTGGCGTACCCCGTGAGCATGATGAGCGGGATATCGTATCCCTCCTGCCGGAGGAGCTCGAGGAATTCCAACCCGGTGAGACCGGGCATCCGGTAATCCGAGATGATCAGATCGACGCCGCCCTTCGCGAGCGCCTGCAGGGCCTGCGGTACGGTGCGCGCGCCGATGGCCGTATGGCCGGCCCGCTCGAGGGTGTCCTCGAGAATGAGGCCGATGGCCGGCTCGTCGTCCAGGTAGAGGATTGTCGCCATGCAGCGAAGGCGGTCAGCGGGAGCGGCAGGAGGGTGGTGCGCCAGGTCGGCGCGCGGGCACGCCTACAGTTTATCCAAGGGACTGTCCAGAAGCGCGTCGGTGACGCGACAGAATGCCCCGTCGTTCACGGTCGCCGCGAGGGGGGCGATACTCTGCGGTGGGGGAACGGCATCCGGTCGCTCATGGTGCGGCGCGCAAATGCCGATAAACAGGTGACGAGGGGAGGCATCATGGAGCATCATCATTGCGCCAGCGGCGATTCGCGCCGGCCGGACAGGGAACACGCGAAGGGGCCGGTCGAGTGCATCGTGACCCCGCTACCGGTCCGCGACGCCGATGGTCGGCGGGGGGCCGATAGCGAGCGCATCGCGGAGCTGCATCGACAGGTCCGCGACGGCGTGTACGACAACATCGGGACGATCGACGCGGTCGCCCGACGCATCCTGCAAAGCGGCGATCTGTAACCGAGCACGCACGGCAGCTCCGCCGGAAGGGGCGTGTAACTTGCCGCCGACCGACGCATGCCATCAGATGCCGAGCATTCGCCGTCGCCGAGCACCGTCGCCATCACCGGTGCGACAGGGCTCATCGGGTCGGCGCTCGTGGATCGGCTGCGCGGGCGTGGCCACATCGTGCGGCGCATCGTCCGATCCGCGGCTACACCTGGGGACGCGCTCTGGGATCCCGCGCACGACCTGATCGACGCGCGAGCCCTCGTTGGAGTGGACGCGGTGGTGAATCTCGCCGGCGAACCAATCGCGCGCCGCTGGACCGCGGAACGAAAAGCGGCCATCCGTGAGAGCCGCCTGCGCGGCACCGCGCTGCTTGCCCGGAGCGTGACGGCGCTGCCCGTGAAGCCGCGGGTCTTTCTGAGCGGCTCGGCAATCGGCTACTACGGCGACCGCGGCGACGAGCTGCTCGACGAGACGGCCCGCCCCGGCGACGGGTTTCTCGCCCGACTCACCGTGGACTGGGAAGCGGCAACGGCGCCGATCTCGGACGCGGGTGTTCGCGTGGTGCTGCTCCGCACGGGGGTCGTGTTGAGTCCCAATGGCGGCGCGCTCGAGAAGCTGCTTCCGATCTTCAGGTTGGGGGGCGGGGGCCCAATCGGCAGCGGCACGCAGTGGATGAGCTGGATCTCGCTCGACGATCAGGTGCGCGCGATCGAGCACGCATTGTTCGCCGAGAAGCTGCGCGGCGCGGCCAATCTCACCGCGCCCGAGCCTGTCCGGAATGCCGAATTCGCCACGACGCTCGGACGTGTGCTGGGGCGTCCCGCGCTCCTCCCCGTGCCGGCGTTCGCCCTCGAGCTGCTCTACGGCGAGATGGCGCGCGAGACGCTGCTCGCCGGACAACGTGTCGTGCCCGCCGCCCTGGCGAGCACCGGCTTCCGATTCGGGGAGCCGACGCTCGAGGGCGCGCTGAGGTGCGTGCTCAGACCTTGACGACCGGATGCTTGCGATGAAAGTC
>JBJMNM010000550.1:0-2062 GCA_045804305.1 Gemmatimonadaceae bacterium
CAAGTGGATCACCTTCTACATCGACCACCACGGCGATCTCGACAAGCTGACGGTGTCGTCGGATGCGTCAGAGAAGGGCCCCGACACCTTCTTCCAGCAGATCCGTAACTGCGCCCGCGGCCACCGGCTGCCGCTGGCCAAGCTCCTCGCGCTGGTGACCAGGAACACGGCGATGGTGCTCGGCCTCGAGAAGAAGGGCCGCCTGGAGACCGGCGCCGACGGCGACATCCTCGTGCTGGAGGGCGACGCGTTCGACCTCGTCCACGTGCTCGCTCACGGCAAGCACATGGTGCGGGATGGAGCGGTTGCGGTCCGCGAGAAGTTCCTCGAGGCTACGTCACCGTCCGTGATCAGAACACGAGCGTCTGAATGGAGTGCGGGAGGCTGGTGACTTCGGCGGCGTTGCCGTCCACCCAGAGATGATAGGCGATCTGCTTGTCGCCCTTGTTCATCACCACCACCGACACCTTCCCGTCCGGATTGATGAACGCGGTGGAGAGCAGCGCACTTCTGCTGGGTGAGCTGGCGATTCTCCGTGCGCCAGGACGCACGAACTTCGAGAAGTGCCCGATATACCAGTACGAGCTCGTGTAGGTCAGCTCACCCGTCCTCGTATCGGCGTGCACCGGGGCAAAGCAGAAGTTCCCGACGTGATTCGGCCCGCCCCGCTCGTCGAGGAGCACGTTCCAGTCCGTCCACCCGACCGCACCGTCGTTGAAGTCGTTGATCATGGAGCGGCCGTAGTACTCGCCCAATCGCCAGTTGTGGATATCGTCGGCCTTGAAGGAGTCGGCGGTGCCTTCGGTGAAGATCAGCGGCTTGCTCGGAAAGGTCTCGCGCACGAGCCGGACGTTGTCGAACATCATGTCGCCGCCGCTCCACGGCTCGTACCAGTGGTAGCCGATGCCCCACACGTACTGGGCCGCCTTGGGGTCGGCGAGAATGGTGCTGACGCGCTGGTAGATGAGGTCGCGGTTGTGATCCCAGGCGATGATCTTCCTGTCACCGAGCCCTTCACGCTTCATGGTGGGCCCGAGGTAGTTCTTCAGGAAATCCCGCTCCTCTTCCGCCGAGTAGATGCACGACTCCCAGGTCTGCGTCGCCATCGGCTCGTTCTGGATGCTGATGCCCCAGATGGGGATGCCTTCCCGCTCGTACGCCTTGATGAACTTCGTGTAGTAGCTGGCCCACGACTGCGCGAAGTCCGGCTTCAGCTTTCCACCGTGCAGCATGTCGTTGTTGGTCTTCATGAATGCCGGCGGGCTCCATGGGCTGCCGAACAGCGTGAGCTTTCCGCCCGCGGCGGCGAGCGCCCGCTTGATGAACGGGATGCGGAACTGCCGGTCGTGGTCCACGCTGAATGACTTCAGCTCCTTGTCGCCCTCGTCGACGTAGGTGTAGCTGCCGGACGAGAAGTCGCAGCTGTGGATGTTCGTTCGCCCGAGCGTGTAGCCGATGCCTTTCGTGGGGTCGAAATAGGCATCCAGCAGCTCCCGCTGCCTGGCGGGCGGCAGCTTGGCAAAGGTCTCGGCCGAGGCATCCGTGAGCGCGCCGCCGATGCCCAGCATCGTCTGGGCTCTCTTCGAGGGATCGACGAAGACGCAGATCTGGGTCTCCGCCGGCTGACCCATGCGCTTGAACGACAGGGTGCCGGTGGGCGAGAGTCGGTAGTCGCTCTTTTCGGCTGTCGTATGGACCGAGATCGCCCGCCCCTGAATGCTTCGACCGATCTCGGGCGGCTCGGCGGTCTCGGACGGTTCGTCGTGGTCCACCCGCGGCAGCTTGCTCTTTCCCAACACCAGTGCCGCGGACGACGCGGCCAGGAAGCGACGACGATCCATTGTCATGGTCGGTGATCTCGAGTCGGTGAGGCGCGGCCTGCGGGCGACCAAAGCATGCAGACGTGTCCCCGGGCGCAACAGGCCCCAGCGAGTAGCCCCCGCCGTCCGGCTCCCGTCGGCGCTTGACAATCAATAAGTACACACTTATTAGTTATGCATGCAGAGCGCGGCCGCGACCCAGAACCGGATCTTCCACGCGCTGGCGGACCCGAGCCGCCGAG
>JBJMNM010000551.1:0-2756 GCA_045804305.1 Gemmatimonadaceae bacterium
CAACGGCGAGTACCGCGAGGAGCTTGCGAGTCATGATTGTCCTCTGAGAGTGTTGGAAGCGAGGGGCGTAATTCGATATGCGTGCCAGCTGACGGGTTTCTATGCACAAGGGACGATTTGAGTGGGTGCAGGGAACGGCGGCTGTGGGCGGATCACATATGTAGGAGTGCGGGTTTGCGGCTTGCGGCGAGGTGGGCGGGCGTGATAATGTTCCTATATCAATAGGACCAAGCTCTTTTTTGAATGAACGGGCGAGAGTTCCTAAATTAATAGGACTGATATTGCGCCTTTACGACGTTGCCATTGCTGCACTTGCGATCAACGCCCCTCGAAAATGGGTGGACAACCTCCTGTCCCACCACGACGTGCCCGACGTCGTCATCGCTCGGCGCGGAATCGCCCGGCGCATCCCACATTCGGCGTTGCTACATCTCGCCCTCGCGCGCGATCTCCATGTGGAGCTCGGGATGAGCGTCCGTGAGGCGCTCCCCCTGGCCGCCGCACTCCTCGCCGGCGGCGACGACGCTGTCCACGAGAGTGGCCACCTGCGTGTCACATTCGATCGGTCTGGCCTCGAGCGCGCGCTCCGCGCACGCCTCAGCGAGGCACTCGAGTCCGCGCCCACGCCTCGCCGAGGACGACCGCGCACGCGTGGTGGGATGCGCTGATACGAGAACGGGGCGGAGGATCCGTGTGGATCCCCCGCCCCGCCGACCGCGACGAGTCGCGAATCAGGCCTTCGTGACGTTCTCCGCCGCCGGCCCCTTGGCGCCCTGCACGATGTCGAACTCCACTGCATCGCCTTCGGCCAGCGACTTGAAGCCGTTGCCCTGGATCGCGCTGTAATGCACGAAGCAGTCTTTCTCGCCGCTGTCCGGGGTGATGAAGCCGAACCCCTTCGCGTCGTTGAACCACTTCACCTTCCCCTTCGTACGCATGTCCCACTCCTGAGGAAACTGATTGTCGAGGGAGCGGAACAGACCGTACCCTGACAATGCTCTGGACCCGCGGGCTCACCGTTGTCCCGCCACAACGAATAAGCTGGGCCCGCTCTAAGGGGCCTAGCGTCGGCTAACGTAGCAAGCCCAAAAAGAACGGTCAATAGCGGCGTGACATCGCCCCATCCCCGGACGGAGCCTCATGTGGCAGCCCGGGCGCACTAGGGAACGGCTTTGACCCCCGTGACGTAGTACTCAGTTTCCGCGAGACAGCGCAGCGGCACGCCGCGGTGCTGCTCATAGGTGAGCGCCACGCGCGAGCCCATGAGACGCGTGATCTCGTGGGCAATGCTGTCGTTGCGGACGCTGAACGCGAACCGTTCCTGCATGGCACCAGGCACATTCACCATCGCGAGCTCACCTTCCCACGTCTTCCAGAGCCAGCCCTTGTCGGAGAATTACTGGATGTAGCCCGCTCGCTCGCCGCGCGAGTAGGACCAGTTGAGCGCGATCGTCGTCCACAGCGCGATGAGCAGCACTGGAACGATCACCAGGATCCCGAACAGCATCAGTCCCCAGCGGCGCTTGCGCGGCGGACGCTTCTCGACCGGCGGCGCGCTGGCCGGCGCGGCGGTGGGTGTCGCTCCTTCCCCCTCGACCATGATCGTCTCCTTCCTGATGGTTCCGCACCGGATGCACACGACGCATGCGCTGTGCGCGTGAAAGGTACGACGGCCCCCCTTCGACGCACGAGGGGCCGCCCGCTTAGATTTCCACTGTCTCCCTGACCCATATCCAGCCGTGTCCTTCGCCGTCCGTAGACCCACCGTCACCGCGCTCGTCGGCACCGTCCCCGTCGGGTCGGCGCATCCGATCGTCGTGCAGTCGATGACGAACACCGACACCGCCGACGCGCGCGCGACGGCCGACCAGGTCGCGGCGCTCGCCACCGCGGGCTCGCAGCTGGTGCGCGTCACGGTGAACAACGAGGAGGCCGCGGCGGCCCTTCCCGAAATCGTCACGCGCCTCACGGACGCCGGCGTCGCCGTCCCCATCGTCGGCGATTTCCACTACAACGGGCACCTGCTGCTCGCGAAGTATCCCGAGTGCGCACGCGCCCTGGCCAAGTACCGGATCAATCCCGGCAACGTGGGCGGAAAACGGCGCGACGAGAACTTCCGCACGATCGTGAAGATCGCCGTGGAGCATGGCAAGCCAGTGCGCATCGGCGTGAACTGGGGCTCGCTCGATCAGGATCTGCTCACGCAGATGATGGACGACAACGCCCGCGCGAGTGTTCCGCGCGCGGCGAAGGACGTCTACATCGAGGCGATGCTCGCCTCCGCGCTGAGGTCCGCCGAGCTGGCCGAAGAGGTCGGGCTCTCGCACGACCGCATCCTCATCTCCGCGAAGGTCTCGCACGTGCCCGACCTTGTGGAGGTCTACGAGCGACTGGCCGCTCGCTGCGACTATCCGCTGCATCTCGGCCTCACCGAAGCCGGTATGGGGATGAAGGGGCAGGTGGCCAGCGCCGCCGCGCTCTCCATCCTCCTCGCGAAGGGGATCGGCGACACGATTCGCGTGTCGCTCACCCCCAAACCCAACGGCGACCGAACCGAGGAAGTCCTGGTTGCACAACAGATTCTCCAGTCGCTCGGGCTACGCAACTTCGCCCCCCAGGTCACCGCGTGCCCCGGCTGCGGGCGTACGACGTCGAGCTTCTTCCAGCACATGGCGGAGGACATCCAGACCTATCTGCGCGAGCAGATGCCGGCGTGGAAGCGCACACACCCCGGCGTGGAAACCATGAACGTGGCC
>JBJMNM010000552.1:0-4937 GCA_045804305.1 Gemmatimonadaceae bacterium
CGCCTTGCGACAGGTCGCGCTCACCGTGCGCGACGTCGCCCGCAGCACCGAGTTCTATCGCGACATGGTCGGGTTACCGTTCCTCTTCTCGGCAGGCCCGAACCTCGCCTTCCTCGCGATCGGCGACGTGCGGTTGATGCTTGCCGGGCCGGAAGGAGACTTCAAGCCGGGCCTCAGCTCCGTGCTCTACTTCAAGGTCGACGACATCATCGCGGCGCACGCCGAGATGTCGGCGCGCGGGGTCCCGTTCGTCACGGCGCCGCACTTCATCGCGGCAATGCCGGACCACGATCTGTGGCTGAGCGATTTCAAGGATCCGGATGGGCACACGATGGCACTGATGTGCGAGCGGCCCCAGGGGAGTAAATAGCCGCCTGACACCGGATGATGGATGAGCAGTTGACTCATTCACTGGCCGGCTGCCCTGACTCATGACTGATTACGCAGTTACTCGACGGCGAGTCTTCTAACTACGACTGGCGGACGCCCGTCGCATCGTCGTCGAACGACTCGCCCTCGGGCGGCTCGCCGACATAGTGCAGGAACTGCCGCAGCACGCGCTCGGTAAGGCCCCACACCGTGTACTCGCCGTGCTGGAACACGCTCACCGTCCGCTCCACGCCGCGCACGTGCACCACGCCCGTGCCCCACGCGGTCTGCTCGCGGAGCGCGGAGAGCGAAACCCAGAAGGCCGTCGCCACTTCATGGCTCGGGACGATCGCCACGTCGGCGCGCACGAGCGCGACATAGGGCCGGATCACGATCGGCGCGAGGGTTGGCGACCGCGGACTCAGATCGTCGAGGTGGCCGAGCAGGCGGCCGTCGCGCGCGACGTCGACGCCGGTCTCCTCCCACGTCTCGCGTACGGCAGTCACCGCCAGATCGCGATCGCCCGGCTCCATCCGACCCCCCGGAAGGGCAATGTGGCCGCTCCATGGATCGCCTTCGGCCTCGGCGCGCTTGATCATCAGGATCTCGGGCTCGCCGTCGTCGCGCGCGCGGAGCGCGAGCAGGATCGCCGCGAGGCGCACGTGCGGCTCGCTCTGCACCGTGCGACCGGGCCGCTCCTTCAACGAGCGCATCAGCCGCACCACCAGCGGGTGCGCCGCGAGCCGTTCGAGCTCCGCCGTGGCGGCGCTCACGTCAGCTTCTGCCGACGAGCCGCTCGACGAAGAAGCGTACGGTGTGGTCCATCGCCTCGTCGAGCTGCGGTGACGACGCCGGATCGCCGTGCGCCACGTTGAACCCGTGCGTCCCGCCCTTCACGCGCACATGTTCGGCGCGCCCTTCGCTCGCCTCGAGCAGCTCCTCGCCTTCGGCGTAGGGCACCGTCTCGTCGGCGTCGCCGTGCACGACGAGCCAGGGACAGAGCAGCGTCGCGGCCGCCATCCGCAGGTTCAGGCGACCGTGATGGTGCTCCTCTACCTCCTCGAGCAGCGCGGTGTTCACACGGAAGATCTGCTTGGTGCGGGTGTTCTCGACCTCCATGTACCCGCGCCGGCGCCACTCATCCATCTGCGCGTCGGTCCAGCGCTTGACCGTGGCGATCGCCGACCAGGTCACGAGCGCACGCACGCGGACGTCGCGCGCGGCCTGCAGCAGTGCCACGCCGCCGCCGCGCGAATGGCCGAACAGCCCGCATTGCGGGCCCACCCAGCCCCGGCGCTCGCTCTCGGCGAGCACGCGGCCGAGGTCGTGCAGCTCGCGTGCGTACGTGTTCTCGGCAAAGGCGTCAGGATCGGTGAACGTCTCCATGTCCTCGCCCACGCCGCTGCCGGAGAAGTTGAACGTCACCGCATTCAACCCCGCGGCCGCGAGCCGGTCGGCGAGCCGCGGAAAAAAGGAGTAGCGCGCGAAGCCCTTGAACCCGTGCACCAGCACCACGCTTCCACGCGCACGGTCCCCCACGCGCGCCTCGCCGCGGATGACGCGGCCACCCGTCCCCGGAATCTCGAACGGCTCGAGCGTAGGCGCGGGCGACGAGCCGGTAGCGGGCGGGTGCGCGGTGCTCATCCGTCGATGTCCCCGCCATTCTCGGCCCAGCCGCGGAACCCGCCAGCGAGCGAGCTCACCTTCTCGTATCCCATTTGTCGCAGCGTGTCGGCCGCCAGCGCACTCCGGCTGCCGCCCCCGCAGTACACCACGAGCGGCGTCTCACGTGGCAGCACTCCCTCCACCTTGTTCTCGATCTGGCCGCGCGAGATGTGCACGGCACCGGGAATCTTCCCCAGGTTCACCTCCTGGAGATCCCGCACGTCGAGAAAGGTGACGCCGCCCTCCGCGTGCAGCGCGAGCGCCTCCTTCGGCGTGACCTCGCGAATGCGCTCCTTCGCTTCGTTGACCAGATCGGTGCCAGTCTTCATCGCCTGTCCTGCCAGTGGGACGTGTCCATGGAATGAAATATGTGGACCTTCGCCCAAGCCAGGCAGGTCTTGCACTCGGGATTTGGCTTTGTAAGAACCTTTATCGTGGAGGGCGCAGAGGAACTGCCGACCGGCGCTCGAGCCGGCCTCTCGCGCTCGAGCAACAGCCGCTCGGGACAGTCTCTCGAGACCGTCGGGAGTTTCGGATCAGCACGGATCATCGGAAACAACGCGGATACGACCTCATGACAGTCACTGCGCAGCGGACCAACCACGCGACCCCAAAGCAGATGATTTTGGGATCGACGGGAGGCAGCGTGGCACTTGGGCCCTTACCGTCAGGCCGTCCTCCGCGTTCCTCCGCGTCCTCTGCGTTCAATGCTCTTACCAAGTGCATTTAACGCGGAGGGCGCAGAGGGGCGCAGAGGAGGACAAACGACCACAACAACGAACGCATGGAAACGACGGAAGAGCAGGAAGTGGCGATCTCGAGCGGATGGTCCGACTGGTAGTTGCTCAAGTAAGAAAGCTCAGCCGCTATTGCCGCACATCAGTCGAGCAAAACGTGCAACGCGCCGCTGTCCGCGTCGAGCTCGGCGCGCGCGCCAAGCGGGATCGTCCACTGCTCGTCGATGTGTCCCATCGGGATGCCGGCCACGGCTGGAACGCCAGCCACATCGGCGGCCTCACGGAGCACGTCGTCGAGTGGGCGCGATCCGGCGTCGCTCGGGTCGCTACCGTCGGTGAAATGGCCGAATGCGATCCCCGCCAGCTGATGCAGCGCGCCGGCCAGCCGCAGCTGCGTGAGCATGCGGTCGATGCGATACGTCGCTTCGCCGACGTCCTCGAGCACGAGGATCGCGCCGCGATAGTCGGGGGCGTATGGAGTGCCGGTCAGTGCGGTCAGCAGCGCGAGGTTGCCGCCCACGAGCCGGCCTTCGGCCCGCCCGCCGCGCAACGTGCGCGCGCCGATGGCCGCGCCGCACGAATCCTCCTGTGCCACGACGGCGCGCTCGAGCGAGTCGCGCGAGAAGGTGCCGAGCGCGCCGCGCGCCGTGGGGCCGTGATACGTGACGAGCGCCGAGCGCAGGCCGATGGCGGCGTGAAGCGCGGTGATGTCCGAGTAGCCGAGGATCGTGCGCGGCCGGCGTCGAAGCGCCTCGTAGTCCACGTCGTCGAGCAGGCGCATCACGCCATAGCCGCCACGCAGGCACCACACGGCGTCGATCATGTCGTCGCGCAGCGCGGTGTTGAGGTCGTCGAGCCGCTCGGCGTCGCTGCCGGCGAGATAGCCGTAGCGCGCGAGCGCATGCTTGCCGACGACCGGCTCCCAGCCGAGCGCGCGCGCGTGCGTGATGGAGGCAGCGAGCTCGCCCTGGTTTCTCAGCGGTCCGGCCGGTGCGACGAGCGCAACGCGTGCGCCGGGAGCGAGTGGTGGTGGGAGTGGTGAGGGCCGCATTGCGGGCAACGTAGAGAGCGCTTTCATGGCCGGCAATGGGCCTTGGAGCGCGCTCGTGTATAGGGGGCAGGTGGCATTTGTATTGCGAAACTACAAGAGACGCTCGGAAGGGTTCGTAGGCAGGCTACCTGCCCTCAACCGACGGACGTCCACGGCATCTTGGAGGACACAATCATGGCTGATCGGAACCAGAACAATCCGGGTTCATCCAGCGGCAACCAGGGCGGATCGGGCAGCTCGTCGAGCAGTTCCAATCGCGACCTCGGCAGCTCGTCGCAGGGCGACGGACAGTCGGGCGCGAGCCGGAGCGCCTCGTCAGGCAGCCAGTCCGACGGGCTGAGCGGAAGCTCCGGCTCGTCAGGCTCCGGGAGCTCGCGGAGTGGATCGTCCAGCGGGAGCGGTTCGTCGGGCAGCGGTGGATCGTCCGGCGGTTCAGGTCGTTCCGGCGGCATGTCCGGCAGCTCGGGCAGCTCGGGTAGCTCGAGCGGCGGGATGTCGGGCAGCTCGGGCAGCAGCGGCAGCTCCGGTGGAATGTCGGGCAGCTCCGGCAGCGGCCTCGGCGGAAGCCGTAGCGGGTCGAGTGGGTCGAGTGGATCGCGTGGGTCGGACTCGCTCGAAGAAGACGAGCTGTCGAGCGGCGGCGGTTCGGGACGGAGTGGGTCTAGCGGCGGCGGGTCAGGTTCGTCACGTTCAGCATCGTCGGGTGGCTCAGGATCGTCAGGATCATCGGGCGGGTCGTCAGGCTCGGGTTCCTCGGGCGGCAATCGCTGAGTCGACTCCGGCAACACGAAGGGCGCTGCTCCTGCGAGCAGCGCCCTTCGTTTTTGCAGTGCAGTGGTGGTCGACTGACATCATGGACATCGTGGACATCATGGACACTCGGTTCAGAGAACGCGGGTGTGCGACAACGACTCGGCGGTGGTGCGGCATCGAGTGGAGTCTTGAATACTCCAGTCGACGACTCACGACTGGACAACCTGCGTTCTACCAGAGCGTTCTCTGTATGAGTGATTCAGTTATCCAGAACTACAGTAGATCCGTTTAGCTTTCCGCCGTGTTCCTACCTCTCCTGCTCGCGCTGCCATGGGTGGCCGCACCGATCGTCACGGTGCTGC
>JBJMNM010000553.1:0-2916 GCA_045804305.1 Gemmatimonadaceae bacterium
ACCGGGAGCGTGCACGCCGAGGGGTATCGCGACGCGCCGATCCGGTACTGACACACGAGCGGCTGGCTCTGTCGTAGGGCGAAGCGAGCGGCGGCTAGTCGAGGCGAATGCTACACTGCCTCGAGGGCGGCGAAGAGCTCCCGCTCCGCTGCTCGCATCCACCACGCACCGCATTTCCCGACGACATGACAATACCCGGTCCGGCCGCCCTCGGGCTTGCCATGCAGCTCGCTGTGGCCAGCACGCGCGCGGACTCCACGACCGTCATCCGCGTCAACCAGGTCGGCTACCTCCCCGACGCCCCCAAGGTGGCCGTGGTGTGCTCCCTGGACTCGACCGTGGTGCGCACCTTCCTCGTGAAGGACGAGCGCGGCCGCGTCGTGCTCGGACCGAAGCGCGCGACGAGGGACGGATCCTTCGGCCCGTGCCGCGAAACGCAGCGGCTCGACTTCACGTCGCTCCGCCGGACCGGCCGGTATACGATCGAGGCCGGACGCGCGGCCGCGGTGACGGTGCGTATCGCGCCCACGGTGTACGACGGCGGCGCGGACACGGCGCTGTACTACATGCGGCAGCAACGGTCGGGCTGGAACCCGCTCTTCCGCGATTCGGTGCACCGCTACGACGGCAATGTCATCGACGACAGCGGCCGAGTGGTGAAGCGAGTGACGGTGAGCGGCGGGTGGGCGGATGCGTCGGACTATCTGCAATACGTCACGACGTCGGCCACGGCTGCCTACATGATGCTGGCCGCGTATCGCGACAACCCGCGTGCTTTCGCGGACCAGTTCGATGCGCGCGGACTTCCGGGCAGCAACGGCATTGCCGACGTGGTGGATGAAGCACGTCACGGGCTGGACTGGCTCCTGCGCATGTACCCCGGCGGCGACGAGATGTACAACCAGCTCGCCGACGACCGCGATCACGCGTTCTTCGACCTGATGGTCAACGACTCGTCCGACTATGGATGGGGGCGAGGGCGCGAGCGTCCGGTGTATCCGTGCACCGGCCGGCCGCAGGGCCTGTTTCAGCACAAGAATCGCGCGACCGGCTATGCGTCGACGGCGGGCAAGTATGCGTCGACCTTCGCGCTCGCCGCGGCGACGGTCGCGCAGCGCGACACCGCGCTCGGCAAAACCCTGCGCGAGCGCGCAATCGCGGCGTACGAGCTCGGTCGCAAGTATCCCGGCGTGTGCCAGACGGCGCCCGGTACGGCGCCCTACTTCTACGAAGAGGACAACTGGGTCGACGACATGGAGCTGGGGGCGGCGCAGCTCTTCGCGCTGACGCGCGACCCGCGATATCTCCACGACGCGGCCGACTACGCGCGGCAGGAGCCCGTGACGCCGTGGATGGGAGCGGACACGGCGCGGCACTATCAATGGTTCCCATGGCACAACAACGGGCACTACGAGCTCTGGAGAAATGGCTCGCCCGCGGAGCGCGCGACGGCAGCGGGATACTATCGCGAGGGAATCGAGCGCGTCACCAGGCGTGCAGCGACGAATGGCTTTCGCGTCGGCGTCCCGTTCATCTGGTGCTCCAACAACCTCATGGCCTCATTCGCCACGCAGGCGTTGATGTACCGGCACATGACCGGGGATCGGCGCTTCCGGGCATACGAGCAGGCTGCGATTGATTGGCTGTTCGGCGCGAATCCGTGGGGGACGTCGATGATGATCGGCTATCCCCACGGCGGCGTCTGGGCACACGACCCGCACTCGGCGCACGCCAACAAGCTGGGCGTGCAGGTCCTGCTTGGTGGGCTGCTCGATGGCCCCGTCTACCGATCGATCTACCAGAGCCTGCGTGGCATCCGCCTGATCAATCCGGACGAGTACGCGCCGTTCAACACCGGCTTCATCGTGTATCACGACGACCTCGGCGACTACTCCACCAACGAGCCGATCATGGATGGAACGGCGAGCATGGTGTACCTGCTGTCGAGCTTGAGCAGCCGGGCGCGCTGAGCAGGCCGCTTATTGAAACTTCTTCCGCAGCTTGCCGAGGTCGGACGATTGGTGAAACAGCCAGGTCGTGTGTCCTACCGCCACGGGCTGTAGCTCCGCTCCGATCTGCGGCTTCACTGTTCGATTGTTGTCGAGAATCAGAGTGGTCAACCAGGCGCTGCCCAGAATCACCCAGGTGGAATCGAACGGCGCGCGGAGTGATTCGTTCATGCGGGCGAGAGGCTTGTCTGTATAGATGGCACGACGACTCTCCTTCGTTGAGGTACTGCTTCAGCGGTGCAACGCGACGCTACTGAAAACACTGCGCACCGCGCGGAAGAGCACAACGTCAGATGGCCGGCGCGGTCGTCTCGACGGTCGGGAAGTGGCGCACGAGCAGCGCAATGCCGGTGGCAAGCACTAACGGCGCGGTGTATGCGCCGGGGAAATAGCCGCTGGCTCGAATCGCCAGCGCGAAATGTCCGAGCCCATTGCCGATGCCACCTCCAATGGCGAGAAACAGTGTGACGACGTACGCCGGACGCCACTTCCGGACGATACCGAGCCCGGTCAGAAGGAAGACCGCCAGCCAGAGCAGATTGAAGATCACGAACTGACGCTCGGACCACGGCTCGCTTCCCAACACGGGAGGAAAGGCGCGATAAAATTCGCTCCACACCTCCTCGATCAGATGGGCGCACTGGACCAGCACCGCCACTAGAAACATCGGCAAAAGACGTTGCGTGCTCGGCCACTCGACGCGAAAGAGCCAGAGCATGTACGAGACGCCGAGTGCTACGACCAGAAACGTGACGGCGCGGCCCATTGTCGCGAGCATGAGCACAGCCGCGCCTGAGATGATGAGGCCCGTCGTCGCTCGCTCAACTCGGCGAGTTTCCATCGGTCGCTCTTTCACATATCCGTGGGCCGATCATCGTTCCGCGGCGTTTCGGCCGTGTCGAGCGCC
>JBJMNM010000554.1:0-4585 GCA_045804305.1 Gemmatimonadaceae bacterium
GCTGTTCCGCGAGGCGATCGGCGGCGACGTACGTGGGGACCTTATCGGACTTCGCGATCTTGAACACCTTGAGCACCGTTTCGTAGATCTCGTCCGCTTTGCGGAAGGCGCGCGCCGAGCTCCAGCCGGCCAGCTCCGAATAGACGTTGATCACGCCGCCGGCGTTGGCCACGTAGTCCGGGGTGTAGAGGATCCCCTTCTCCTCGAGCGCCTTGCCGTGCCGCTCCTCGAGGAGGACGTTGTTGGCCGCACCGCACACGATGTGCACCTTGAGCTGCGGGATCGTCTTGTCGTTGATGATGCCGCCGAGGGCGCACGGGGCAAAGATGTCGGCCTGCACGCCATAGATCTCGTCCGGCCCAACCGCGCGCGCGCCGAACTCGGCGACCACGTGCTTGACCCGCTCCTGATCGATGTCGGTGACGATCAGCTTCGCGCCCGCGCCGTGCAGTTCCTTGGCGAGATAATAGCCCACATGCCCCGCGCCCTGGAGCGACACGGTCTTGGTGCTGAGATCGTCGGAGCCCCACTTCTCCTTCGCCGACGCCTGAATGGCGCGGAACACGCCATGCGCCGTCACGGGCGACGGATCGCCCGAACGGCCGGCGAGGCCAGACACGTTCTTCGTCTCCATGTGCACGAAGTCCATGTCGGCCGTGCTGGTGCCGACGTCCTCCGCCGTGATGTAGCGGCCGCCGAGCGACTCGACGAACCGTCCGTGCGCGCGGAAGATCATCTCGCGATCGACCGTCTTGTTGTTGCCGATGATGACCGACTTGCCGCCGCCGAGGTTGAGGCCGGCCACGGCGTTCTTGTACGTCATCCCGCGCGCGAGCCGCAGCGCGTCGACGATCGCATCCTCGTCGGAGGCATACTGCCAGAACCGCGTGCCGCCGAGGGCGGGGCCGAGCGTGGTGCTATGGATCGCGATGATGCCGCGGTAGCCGGTGGAGTTGTCGTTGCAGACCACGAGCTGCTCGTGGCCCATCCCGGCGATCGTGTCGAAGAGCTTCATCTTTCGGGGGTGGTCAGTTTGAGGTCAGTCCAGATTGCGCGAGGCGTACAACTCGCGCGCGATGACGATGCGCTGGATCTCGGACGTGCCCTCGTAGATCTCCGTGATCTTGGCGTCACGGAACAGCCGCTCCACGGGGTAGTCCTTCACGTAGCCATAGCCGCCGAAGATCTGCACGGCCTGATTCGCGGCCCACATGGCGGTCTCGCTCGCGAGGAGCTTGCTCATCGCGCCGTACAGGGTGGTGGACTCACCGCGATCCTTCGCCAGCGCGGTGAGGTGCAGCAGCGACCGCGCGGACGAGATGCGCGACGCCATGTCGGCGAGCTTGAACTGGATCGCCTGAAAGTCCTTGATCGGCTTGCCGAACTGCTTGCGCTCGGCGGCGTAGTCGAGGGAGGCGTGGAGCGACGCGCGCGCGATGCCGAGCGCCTGCGCGGCGATGCCGAGCCGCCCGTTGTCGAGCGAGCGCATGGCGTACACGAACCCCTGCCCTTCCTGGCCGAGCAGGTTCGCCGCCGGCACGCGCATGCCATCAAAGGTGAGCTGCACGGTGGGCGACGCGCGCAGCCCCATCTTGTCTTCCTTCTTGCCCACGTGAAAGCCCGGAAGATCGGGCGTCACGATGAATGCCGAGATGCCCTTGCTTCCGCGCCTGGCATCGGGCGAATCGCTGCGGGCCATCACCATGATGACGTCGGCGAAGCTGCCCGAAGTCACCCAGCTCTTGGTCCCATTCAACACCCAGCTGGCTCCGTCGCTGGAACGGACTGCCTGGCAACGCAGGGCCGAGGCGTCGGAGCCCGCGTCCGCCTCGCTCAGCGCGAACGCGCCGATCTTCTCGCCGCGTGCCATCGGCCGGAGGAACCGCTCCTTCTGCGCCTCGCTGCCATAGGTGAGCAGCATCTGGGTGGGGAGCGAGTTGTGCACGCTCATCAACACCGCGGTCGACGCGTCGGCCACGGCGATCTCCTCGAGCGCGAGGAGGTACGACACCGTGTCGAGGCCCATGCCGTCGTACTGCTCCGGGATGAGCATGCCGAGGAACCCGAGCTCTCCCATCCGCCGCGCGACGCCGAGGTCCATGCTCGCCTCGCGATCCCACTTCTCCGCATGCGCCGCGATCTCCTCCGCGGCAAAGCGGCGGGCGAGCTGGACGATCTCGCGTTGCTCTTCGGTCAGGGGGAGGAGGGTCATGCTCGGCGATGCATCATCAGGAACGTGGGATCTTGCGCGTTGAACGGATCAATTCGGGGCGTTCGGAACAGCACGGCGAAGACGTTGCCGTGAGCGGTCTTCGCTGACTCAATAAGTATAGAACCCTCGCCCCGATTTCCGGCCCAGCCACCCCGCGGCCACGTACTTTCGCAGGAGCGGGCAGGGACGGTACTTCGGGTCCCCAAGACCGTCATGAAGGACCTCGAGGATGGAGAGGCAGGTGTCGAGGCCAATGAAGTCAGCGAGCGCGAGCGGGCCCATCGGGTGGTTCATGCCGAGCTTCATGACCGTGTCGATGGCCTCCGGCGTTCCCACGTGCTCGTGCACACAATAAATGGCCTCGTTGATCATCGGCATGAGGATCCGGTTCGCCACGAAGCCGGGGTAGTCGTTCACCTCCACCGGCGTCTTGCCGACGGCCGTGCTCCAGGCGACGACCCGTTCGGTCGTGGCGTCGGAGGTGGCGAGGCCGCGGATGATCTCCACGAGCTGCATCACGGGCACCGGATTCATGAAATGCATGCCGATCACGAGCTCGGGGCGCCTGGTGTGCGCGGCGATCTCGGTGATGGAGATGGAGCTCGTGTTCGTGGCGAGAACGGCGCCGGCGTCGGCCTTGGCGTCGAGATCGGCGAAGATCCGGAACTTGAGCTCCCGCTTCTCGGTCGCTGCTTCCACGACGAGCGCGGCACCCTTCACCGCGTCGGTCGACGTCGCTGTCTCCACGCGCCCGAGAGTGGCCGACTTCTCCGCCTCCGTGATCGTCGACTTCTTGACCTGCCGATCCAGGTTCTTCGCGATCGTGTCGCGCGCCTTGGACAGGGCTGTCTCGGCAACGTCGATCAGCACCACGGGAAAGCCCGCCTGCGCGAACACGTGCGCGATCCCGTTGCCCATCTGCCCCGCGCCGATGACGGCGATGCGGTCGGCCATCGTGCTACGACTCCTCGCGGCGACGCCGCGCGTAGAAGTACGCCACAACCACAGTCATGCCGAGCGCGGCGGCCAGCCCGCCCTCCGGGCCCCACCGGCCGCCGCTCAGCCACGCCGGTCCTTCCGTGACCGCGCGATAGCCCGGTGCCTCGAGCCGCTGACCGCTCACGTACGCGTGCAGGGGCACCGCCATCACCCAGTTCCACGCGAGGTGCGCCATCCACGCCGCGTAGATGCTCCGCAGCGCGACGCGCACCACGGCCAGCAGCACACCCGCGAACATCACCATCGAGAGCGACACGAATGTCCAGCCCGGATTCGCGAGATGCAGCAGCCCGAAGCCCACACTCGTGACCGCGATGGCCGCGCGCGTGCCGATGCGCTCGCGCAGCACGGTGAGAAGATAACCCCGGCTCGCCATCTCTTCCGCCAGCGCGGCCGGCAGCAGCACGAGGGTGACGCGGATGGCGGCGCCGGTCCATCCGCTTCCCATCGCGGTGGGGAGGAACGCCAGGAGGCCGGCGAGGTAGAGCACCGCGCAGGTCACCACGATCGCCGCCGCGCCGATCAGCCAGCCGATGGCGAGCAGTCGGGGTCGAGCCGCCGCTTCACCGAGGTCGACGTCGGCCCACGGACGATGGTCCACGCCGCGCAGCATGATCCACGTGGCGGCGGCGATGCCGGCGAGCTGTGCGTAGTAGTCGATGCGCAGACGCTGCCCCGCGCGAACCGCCAGCCAGGTGAGCGGTGGCGAGAGAAACACCACCGCCACGGTGGCGCACAGCACCACGAGGAGGAAGAACGCCACCACTCGGCCGATCGTCCCCGCGACGCTCGGCGGGACGACCGGCTCGGTCACGGCGTCAGACCGTCGTGCGGTGCCGCGGCCCGCTGACCAGTGCCGCGACGAGCGCCTTCACCGCGTCGGCGGCCACGAACGGGAGCACGCCCTGCAGAGCGGCCGTCGTCACGCTGCCGGTGAGCACCGCGAGCTGCGCGAGACCGCCGGCATACAGCACGAGAATGCCGGCCATGGCCGCGAGCGCGCGCGTCGCCACGCTGGGCCGGCCAGCGCCGAGCTTTCCCGCCACCGCGGCCGCGACGGGATAGGCGAGCAGGTAGCCACCGGTGGGACCGAGCAGACGCGCGATGCCCGGCGCGCCGATCGGCGCGAACACCGGCAGGCCAGCCGCGCCGGCGATCAGATACAGGACCATCGCGATGGCGGCATCGATCGGCCCCAAAAGCAGGCCCGCGAGCACCACGAGCATCGGCTGCAGCGTAATGGGCACCGGCGTTCCCGGGATCGGCAGCGCGAACTGCGACGCGAGCGCGAGCGCCCCCACGGCGACGAGGATGCCGAGCGCGCGCGTGCGCGGTGAGCGGGCGGCGAGAACGAGCGTCGTCATGCTACTTCCC
>JBJMNM010000555.1:0-5174 GCA_045804305.1 Gemmatimonadaceae bacterium
CAGCAGTCCGTCGGTATCGACGCCGAGCACCACCACGTTCGGTCCGGCCAGCCCGAGCGCGACAGGGCCTCGCGTATCGATGTTCGCCTGCACGTCCACGACGACGGGCGCGTCGATCGTGCGCGTGACGGGATCGAGCGTCGTGACGCGCAGAAATCCCTCCGCGCTCACCGCCGCGACGAGCAGCTCGGCGCCGTTCACCAGCAGCGCGGGTCGCGCCCCTGGCTGAAACTCTACCTGCGTCGGCTCCCGGATCGGCTCCGACCATCCCGTATTGTTCGGAAGGAAGGGCTGGCCCGTCCACCAGGTGAGCGCGCCATTGTCGGCGATGGCGACGAGATCGGCCAGCCCGTCCCCGCGACTCACGAGCGAGGGACCGTCGACTCGTCGATAGCTGCCGAGCGGGTCGAGGACGAACGGCGCGGACAGTCCGGTGGATTCCAGCCTGTCGGGATCTCCGGTCATGACCACGACCTCTCCCGCAGGACTGATCGCGGCGACGACGACACCGTCGATCCGTGATCGCACGGCGCTCACCGACTTCCCCTGCGCTACGCTCGAGACGGGCGCCACGTTGATCGAGACGTCGCCCGTCAGATTGCTGTCGTCCCAGAACATCTTGTGGATGCCGCGTCGGCCGACGAAGTACGCGTCGAAGACGAGCCGGGGAAGCGGATTCACCTCGTCCGTGGAGTTCACCGCTGGCTGACAGGCGGTGAGCTCGAAGTCGCCGATCGGCAGCGGCGTCGCAATCGGTCGGCCCCAGCCCGTGAGCAGCGTGAAGTGGCGACGGACCATGCGATTGTTCGCATCGAGGTGCACGATGAGCAGTGCATCGAGACCGATCACCGCCGCGCCGATCGGGAGGATTCTGGGACGACCGAGCGATTGCGTGATCTTTCGCAGATCGGGCATCACGCCGATCAGCGCCGCGGCACCATTGAGCGGTTCGGTGCCGAGCGTGCGGTCGCGCAGCAGCCGCCGCATGTCGGCCGGCGCGATCGCTTCGTTGGTCACGGCACGCGTGATCCCCTGAATGGAGGCGACGACGCCGGCGATGATCGCCGAGGCGCCGGACGTCCCGCCAAACCGATCGATGTACGCGTCGCGCGCGGTGTCCGTCGCGGCGTGCAGATTGTCGCCACCCTGAGCGAAGCAGTCGACGCGCGTGCCGAACGAAGAATCGCCGCGATCCCACTCCAGCGTCGGCGTGCGCTCGGCTTGGCCGACGACGATCGCGCCCGAGTCGACGAACGTGGGCGACCCTGGTCGTGTGTGGGCGAGGAAGGGAAACTTGTCGAGCTCGATCTTGCCGTTCCCCGCGGGCTCGATGACGACGATCCCTCGCTTGGTAGCGAACAGGATCGCGGCCTGCGCGGCAGGATCGAACTCGATGAGGATGTCGGGCGTCGGCGTCGGAAAGAACGGATTCGCTACCTCGAGCAGCAGCACGTCGCCGGGCCGCAGCGCCCCCGCCGCGAAGTGGATGGCATCGGCGACGTTCTCCACGACCCCACGCAGGGTCGTCACGAGCTGCAGCTGCGCGTTGGGGACAACGCCGATGAAGCCCACCCCGTTGTCCGCGCCAACGATGAGGCTCGCCACCGCCGTACCGTGCAGGACGTCGCGCGACCCGAACACGGACAGTTTCGCTATCCGCGCGCTGACCAGCTCGTCGTGATCCAGTCGCCATCCACCCTCGATGTCGACGATCGTCACGTCCTCGCCCGTGCCGCCCGCGACCTGCCACGCGTAGATCGCGTCGACACCAGCCGGCGCAGGCCGGATCTGGAGCGAGAGCGGCGTGTCGGGATTGGTGCCGTACGACACCGACTCGGCAACGACCGCCGGCCGCCGTTGAATAGCCTGGCGTACCATCGGCAGCGCCTGCATCGCCGGCAGGAGTGTATCGACGTCCGCCTCGTCACATGGCAGCGTGAACCAGGTGAAGAGATTCGGTGGCTCGTCCCCGCCGAGTCGAATCGCGTCCGCGAGATCGATCATCGTCTCGACGGCGACGCTGGTGAACATGGGCTCGAGGCTCAGTCCGGGCGACAGCGCGATGAACGCCTGCCACGTGTCGTCGAACACGGGATCCAACCGCGCATCCTTGAGCGCGCTCTCGGCTCCGATGACATACGGAAGATTCAGCCCGTCGATGATCTGCACGTCGATGAACGCGGTCACTCACGCACCTCCAGCGGCGATCGGCGGATCCTCGGCGAGCACGTCGAAGCGCAGATGCGACGTCGGCGGTCCGACGACTGGCGCAGCGCTGCGCTCCACCCAGAGCACGGGCCGGCCGTTGGTGTCTCGCGCGAGCATGGCCCGACGCCGCAGCATGACGCCGTTGCTCGGAATCGCGCCCGCCGCCAACTGATGGCCGCGTCCCAGACCCGATCCAGACGGCCCACCGATGAGACGCGAGACCGGTCCGGGCCGCGGCGTCGGATACACGCCCGTGAGATCGGCGAGCACTCCCTGTCGCCACTGGCCGGAGCGTCCGTCGCCCGCGGCAGGATTCGACGCGGCGGTGACGGTCGCGCCGCCCGGCTGCTGATCCCCGAGCCGCACGTGCTCGTAGGGATGCCATCCATTCGGCAGCGTCGTCGACGGCAGATAGCGAAAGTCGCGCGTGCCCGTGCGCGTCGTCTCGGCGATCGCCTCCGCCGTCTCGGCGTTCCGCAGCAACTGCACGCCGTCAGCGCGCAGCTCGACCGCCCAGGCGAGATTCGCGTCCTCGTCCACGCCGATGAGGATCTCGTCGAGCAGCGGACCCGATTGCGGCGCGACCGCCACGGGCCAGATCAGAAGCTGCGACTCGGGAAGTCCCGCCGTGTGGAAGAGCGACCAGGCCGCCGGTCCCGAGGCGGCTGGTGTCTGGAGCGTCCAGATCTCGCCGAAGCTGTCGCGGACGGTCACGTTGTCGAGCGTCACGAGCACGCCGCTCGAGGGCGCGAGGTCGGGATCGGGCGGCGGCGGCACGGGGAAGGTGAACCAGTCGTCGGCGTGCGCGAGGGCGACGTCGAACAACAGCATCGTGCCGAAGTGCGATCGATCCGGCGCGAAGCCGCCGATGTCCACCGCGCGATTCTCGAGCTGCCACCACCGCGGGTTGGGCGCGCCGGGATAGTCGAGTCGCCCCGGAATGATCTGCCTCGACGGCGCATCGTCGGCGGGACGCGTCAGCGTCACGGCCGTGGGATCGCCATCGACGGTGAACCAGTCCACGTCGCCGCCTTCGTGTGCGCGAACGCGCAGTGCCGTGCCGCCCGCTTCGAACGACGCCGCGTAGTTCAGCTCCGACGACGACCAGCGATCGGTGAGGGGCGATGGCACCTCGGCCCAGATCGCGTTGCCGCCGAGCACACCGGCGCGGAACACGGCTCTCCCATCCACCTCGGCGGCGAGCGCCTGATAGGGCGACGGCAGCGCGCCCATCGCGAAGCGCGATCGCACCGCGGCGTCGAGCAACGGCGCGGCGAGTCGGCCGAGCCGCACGCGACGTCCGATCGTCCACCAGTCGCCCGGCTCCGCCTCGAGCAGCGACTCGGCGGGGATCACGGTCGGGTCGAGATCGGGACGCGAGAGGTCGTACGTGATGGGAACGTGCCGGGGCGCTGCCTCGACGACGACCGGCGTCGACACGTCCTCGCCCTGATGTTCGCCGAGCTGCCACTGGCGCGTGAGGAACCAGACCGGATCGGCGACGCGCGCGCGCAGCCCTTCCTCCGTGTCCGCTCGACCTGGCTCCAGGATGACGTAGCGAGGATCGGTCATGTGGGCCACCCATCGAGGAAGCTGCGCCGCGGCGCGACACTCACGAGCGCCGTGGAGGTCGCGTATGGCAGTGTCGGCGACGAGATCGCCGGCGTGGCGCGCGCGTGGGCGAGCTCGCGCGTGTCGAGCACGACGTCGAGCAGACCGGCGACGTCCAGCCGTTGCGCAGGATCAGGCGGCACGGCGAGCAGCACCGCCTGCGGAGCGCGCGACTTCGGCGCGTTGAAGCCGAACGCCGCGGTCGTCGCGTGTCGGCGGCTGGGGATGGAGTCGGACCACGCGTCGAGCGCGACGACGGCGACGAACAGGCCGTCGTCATCGACGCCCGGACCGTACGCGACGAGCACTGGTCCTTCGGCGTGCCACGGATCCGTCGATCCATCGGGTGCTGCGATCGCGGCGGACCATCGCGGCAACGCGGGATCCAACTGATGCGCCTCGAGCGCCGCCAGCCGCGGATGCACCGCGGCAACGATCTCGAGCCACTCGCTGTCGGCATCGGGAAGCGCGCGCAGCACCGGCAGCAGCGAGCGTTCGACGATGGGCAACACCGGCAGGTCGCTTCGTCCCACGAGCGAGCGGATGGCGCGACGCAGCGCATGCACGCGTGCCTCCGGCGCGGGCGACGCGCCTGCCGCGGCCGCTGGCGCCGTCGTCGCGGCGGACGCCAATCGCTCGCTCAGCGCGTCGACGACCGCGGCGCGTCGCTCGAAGATGCTCGGGCCCGCCGCGTCGGGATCTTCCGCGACCACGTTGCGGAGGTCGACGTTCCACTGCGCGGCGCCGACCGCGACGATCGCACCGGCGCCGTCTCCGTCAGGGTCGAGCGCGGCCAGCGCGTCGTGGGCACTCTGGGCCGCATTGCGGACACGCTCGAGACGCGCTTCGAGATCGGCCGCGATGGCGTTCCGCAGCAGCGCGTCCGCATCGACACCGAGCCCTTCGTAGCTGCCACCCGTGAGCGTGGGCAGCGGCGGCTCGTCATCGCCGCCGCCCACGACGCCGGCGAAGCGTGCGCGCGCCGCATTGGCTGCGTCGTCGGTTGCGTCGATCGCGCCGGGTCCGAGCTCGGCGTCGAGCGCTGCGACGTACGCGGGATCGGCCAGCCGCACCGGATCGTCGTCGTCGTCTGCGGCCGCCGCTTCGAGCAGGAGCCACGCATTCACGCGAACGGTCGTCGCCTGCCGCGGCGTTCTGATGGCGCGGAGGTCCGGTGGCGCGCCAAGCCCAGCCGCTGCTTCCATCGCGGCGTTGGCGAGATCGCCGCGACCGGTCACGAGCGCGTGCACGCCATCGGCGACGAGCAGGTCGGCGTACGTGTCGAGCACATCGTCGAGCGGTGCGAGTCGCGCCGCGAGGTCTGCGGGCACGCCGGCCAGCGTGCCCTCGCGCGC